>DFWT01000091.1 GCA_002381045.1 Rhodoferax sp. UBA4127 | reverse complement strand
TTGTTGCTGGCCGCCGTGCTGGCGTTTGTGGCGAGTGTGGGCCTGCGCAGCCCGTTTCGCTTTGATGTGGTGCGCGACCGCGGTGTGATGGCCCGTGTGGTCAATGACGGCGCGGTGGAAAACGTGTACCGCCTGCATGTCATGAACGCCACGGAAGAAGTTCAGCGTTACCGGGTGGCGGTGCTGGGCCCGGCCGGGCTGGCGCTGATCAAACCGCTAGAACTGGCACTAGGGCCGGTTGAAGCCAAGACGGTCCCGCTGGGCTTGCAGCTGCCGTATGCCACCGCGACGGCGCTGACCGGGCAGACCCTGCCGATCCAGCTGGAAGTGACGCAGCTCGGGCCGGATGACGCCCCGGTGCGGGTACTGGAGAAGACCACCTTTCATGTGCCGCTGTGAAGTGGTGGCCTGCTGGACATCGGCTTGCAGAGCCTACCAGTGACAGTCCCCGATAACGCTGCACTGATGTNNCAGTCGCAAAACGCCTCATCGATAATTCCGCACATGCACACACAACCGCCCCTCCAGCGTGCGAATCTCACTGGTATTGTTTGGATGATTGCATCAATGGCAGCGTTTGCCGTAGAAGATGCGTTCATCAAAGTCGCCACGAAACAGTTGCCAGTTGGACAGGTGCTGATTCTGTTTGGTGCTGGAGGGGCCATCCTGTTCGCCTACTTGACTCGGCGCAGCGGGTCCAAGGTGCTCATCACGCAAGCGTTTTCCAAGCTGATGCTGATTCGTGCCGTGTGCGAACTTGTGGGCCGATTGTTCTATGTTCTTGCCATCGCCCTCACGCCTTTGTCTTCCGCCACCGCCATCCTTCAGGCGACACCCATCATCGTGGTTCTTGGCGCGACGACATTCTTCGGCGAAGCCGTCGGCTGGCGGCGTTGGTGCGCCATCGTGGCCGGCCTGATCGGGGTTGTCATCATCTTGCGACCTTCAACAGGTGACTTCTCGGCCTTGTCCATGTTGGCCGTGGTCGGCACTCTGGGTTTCGCTGGGCGGGACTTGGCTAGCCGTGCGGCACCTGCATCGCTGACCACTTGGCATCTGGGTTTTTACGGATTTTTAACAGTCGTTGTTGCCGGCGCAACCTTCTTGTTGTGGGATGGCAAGCCGTTTGTTTGGCCGACCCGCACCAACGTCATCGGTATGGCTGTCGCGGTTGGGTCTGGCGTCTTTGCCTATGCGGCGTTAATGAAGGCGATGCGTACCGGCGCCATTTCTGCCGTCACACCTTTCCGGTACACCCGGCTGCTATTCGGCGTTGGCTTGGGCATCGGGATGTTTGGTGAGCGACTGGACGGACCCATGGTCCTCGGCTGTGTAGTGGTCATCGCATCCGGGCTGTTCATCTGGTGGCAAGGCAAGCTTGCCACCAAGCCGGACTTGCATACGCCACTCGTTCAAGACCCAATTGGTTAGATCTGAAATATGGCAGTTCCAAATTTCTTCGCGCATCCTGTGTCAATGTTCAAATTGGATTTGACACAAATGCGCATCACATTTGAATGACTAGTATGGCGCAATCAGTTTGGAAATCTCTACAACTGCTTTGGGCGCGATGCCGATCGCCATGAACGGCTATTCACTGGAGTCTAGCTGGGCAACCCGTAAGCTGACTGTCGTGGTCGGCGGCTATGGGTCTTGAAGAGTCATTGGCACGCCATTGTCACCAGCAGTTCTGACCACCTAGAATTCCCGAATCGCCCTTTCCGGGCCTGACTCAGGATCTCAGGTAACCACCATGCCCCAACTCAAACTCACGTATTTCGATTTTCACGGCGGCCGCGCCGAACCCGTGCGCCTGGCCCTCCACATTGGCGGCATTGAGTTTGAAGACCACCGCTTTGCATTCCCTGAATTCGCCGCGGTACGCAAATCCACCCCCTTTGGCCAAGTACCCACCCTGCAGGTGGATGGCGTTCAGGTGACGCAGTGCGACTCGATCCTTCGATACGCGGGCAAACTGGCAGGTTTGTACCCTGCCGATGCATTTCAGGCGCTGCTGTGCGACGAGGTCATGTATGTTGTGGAGGAAGCCGGCGTCAAGATGGGTCCGAGCTTTCGGATGACGGGTGATGCCCAAAGGGAAGCCCGCACTGCTCTCGTCAACGGCTCCATGCCCGTGTACCTTGCTTGGCTGCAAAGCCAGTTACTGGCCCATGGCGGTGAATACTTTACCGACAATCGTCTCACGGTTGCTGACCTGAAGGTGTTTGTCGACGTGCGCGCCCTCAATTCCGGTCGCCTGGACCACGTACCCACCGATCTGGTGGAAAAAGTTGCCCCTGCACTGAATGCCCACGTGCGGCGTATTGCCAAAACCCCGGCAGTGGTGAAGTATTACGCCAAGTTCGGTGGTTAGGAAGCGTTTTGGCCCGCAATGTGGCTTGATGAAGCACTATTCCCATTGGTCGCGATATTCCCTAACGAGCCACTCCAATCGACTACCTGATGCAATTTCAACATTCCACTGAAGCGTCTCCCGGTCACAGTCAACAACTTCTGAAGCCGCGCAAGCCGGGCTGGCGAGTTGTCCTTGGCAAGGTAGCTTGGTCCAGATACACGTATGAGCGACCCGAAGGTGATGACCTGAAGCTGCTTGGCAGCGTGAGCAAAGGGGCGCAGGTTGGCGCGCTGGCCATGACGGTTGAAGGTGAGTATGTTCAGGTCGTTGGCGACTACATGGTGCCTCTGAAAACCAAAGAGATAGCGAAGGCTGTTGCCAATGCACCCAGGGAAACGAACCCGGTGTTGTCAGGAGAGACCCCGTCATGGCAGGCCTCCCGCAAGGAAGCTCCACCTCCGGTGGTCATCGTGAGGAAGCGCCGGGTTGCGGTGATGCCGTAGCCTGTTGGAAAGTGTTTTTTATGAACTGCTTTTGCCGGTTTGCTGGCAGCAAGGCAGCGTAAGTGGTCTAGGGATTTGCGATCTGACCACTCCATAGAAGCCATTGGAAACCAAGAATCGACCGGCAGCTATGTGACGAGTCAAATTGCAGGCCGTCTGCACCTAATGCAGCTGGTTGCAGTCTCCTTGACTCTCAACACCATCATTCCCTCGCTACCACCGTGTCATACAAGCCGTAATGGGTAAGGCCCTCGTGGCTCAGGATGCCGGTGTAGCGCAGTGATGCGTCTTCGTACCGCCGAAATGCAAACACCGCCGCATTCATCTGCTCAGTGTTGAACACCTTGAGTCGCACCAGCAGGTGAAAATCCTGCACCGTCAGCCCGGTCACGGTCAGAAACAACTCTGGTTCCAGCTTGGTGATCACGTCTTGCAGCGTGTTCTCCCGGAAATCGGTCAGGTACATGAACGCAGGAATGCGTGTCGCGAACTTGATCAACTTTTCTTGCACCAGCTTGCGTTTGGACTTGTATTCCTTTTCCTCAGCGGAAAGCTCTTTTTTCTCTTTGTCCGTCAGCTCCCCGTCTTTGGCCTTGGTTTTGAGGTCTTTGACCTTCTCGCTTTTGTTGATGATGGTCTCAATCACGTTGTCGCCCAGCGAGCGCCAGCCCTCAATACGCTCCACCGCCGCCATCGCCTCGGGGCTATTCAAAATGTTGCGCAGCGTGCCGTTGTCCACATTCACCAGCAGCGCGCTCTCCCACTTGCGTGCCAGCAGCGTGGCCGATGTGCCCGCCATCGCAATGTCCAGAATGCCGCCCGCATCGATTTGTGTCATGTTCGCGCCGTCAAACGCCAGAACCGGCAAAAAGGCCACCAAGTCCCGCACCGCGTTCTCGGGGTTGGTCTCGTTGGGCGACAGGCCAATGCCGTACTCCGACAACTGGCGCAGCGCTCGGGTGGGTGCAAAGTCGAACACAAAGCACACGGGCTTGAGAATTTCTTCCTCATTCGGGTTGTCGCCGTTGGGGTTTTTGATGGACCACGGAGACTGCACCCGAAACGCCGCCTGAAAATAGCTCTCTGGCGATTTCAGGTTGCGCAGCATCAGGATGGCCGACCACTGCGCCACCGTCACGCCCGTGGTCAGCTTGCCGCACGAAAGCGTGATGGTCTTGGTGTCGAACCCGCTGCCAATGGCCTTACGCACCGGCGGCAGCGCCTCCAAGCCAATACCCGCAGCAGCGCCAGCCGCCATGATGACCTGGTAGCCCAACCAAAAAGTGTTGTGCCGCTCGGCCAGCAAATTCGCCATCGCCTGGCAGGCCGCCACGTTGGGCAAGTACCAGAACGAATGCTGCAAATACGGCAACAGGCGCACGTCTGAGTACGGAAACGGTGGCCGCGTGCCCGTCTTCAGCAACTCCGCCGACTGGGCGGCATAGCCACCCCGAATAATGTCCAGCCACTTCTGCACGTCGCTCTTGTGCTTGAACTCTGCTGCGGCCCCGGTGCCGGTGGCTTCAAAGAACGCATTCAGGTCAAACTCGTCAAACTCCCCACCACTGGCAATGGCCAGCAACTCGTCGGGCATTTGGTAGGTCAGCAAACGCATCTGCGGCAAAGCGGCATAGGGGTTGCGCTTGGCCGGATGATTGGCGGCAAATTCTGCCTTGGCGCGCTGCTCATCGGTGTAGGTCCAGTTGAAGATTTGCTCCTCAATGAACTCGCCCGTGGCCAGTGCCTTGAACGGTGTGCCCGACAGGTACAAATAGGCCCGGGTGGTGATGGGCAGAAATTCGGCCTCCGTGTTCGATAGCACGTTCAGGTCTTCGTTAACACCATCCAACTCACCCGCGTATTCCAGCTTGGCCTCTTTTTTGGCCACAGTGTCGTCTTCGCCTTCAAACAACTCCTTGGCCGTATCGCGCCAGGCACCAAAGTGGTATTCGTCAAACACCACCAAATCCCAATTCACCGCATGCAGCCACTCGTTGCGGGGCTTGATGTTGCCCGCTGCATCGTGCCCCAACAGGTCTTGAAACGAACCGAAATACACCACCGGCTTGGCGCGATCGATCTGCGTCGGGTCGCCCCCCGTTGATCGCGACAGGTATTGCCAACCGTCAAAGTCCACATGATTTTCCAGATCGGTCTGCCAGGCATCTTCCACCGCTGGTTTGAAGGTCAGCACCAGCACGCGTTTGGTCTGGAGTTTTTTGGCCAACTGGTAGGTGGTGAAGGTTTTGCCAAAGCGCATCTTGGCGTTCCACAAAAAGCGCGGCGCGGCGTTGGCATCCTCGGCCCAGATCGATTGGTAGTAGTCCCGCGTTTTGTTGACCGCGTCAAGCTGTTCGTCGCGCAGGCCAAAGGTCTCGTGGTGTGTGCCACCCAAGCGCTGGCCGGTGCGCAACTCTGCCAACACGGTGGCCACGTCGGCCACGGTGCAGCGCACCCATTCAAGTGTGACCTTCTCAAACCCCTTTTTGACCAACGCGTCGCGCACCTCGTGGTCGGTAAAGATGCTGCCATCGTCCCGCTCGGCGGCCTCGTCCAGTTGGATGGTGAAGTTCTGGATGGCTGCCGTCTTGAGCTGCTCGGCCACACGCTGCTTCACATTGCGCGTGGTCTGGCCCACCTTGAGCTGGCCGTGGTGCGCGGCATCGGCAATCGCGTAGGCGTAGATGCGGGGGCGGGCGTCGGGTTTGGGGGTGAGGACTTCCTCGATGGTGGGCTTATTCATCGGAAATTTCGTCCAGGCTCAATGTCCGCACTTGGGATTCAATGTAGGTTCGTTCATCCTGCGTGATTCCGTATTTCTCATAAAGGTCGTCGTCTGTCCACGTACGATCCCACTTCTGAGTGGGAATCCATGTGTAGGCAGAGTGTGTGGCGTCTTGGGTGATCTTTCGCAACGAGATCAGGAAGCGAAAAAATCGAGTCGAGTAATACGATTGCAGACTATTCGCCTCCTTTTCCGAACCGACATAGAAAAAAAGGAACGACTGTGTGCAAACTGAGGGTGACGGTGCAATAAGCGGCTTGCCCAAAACCTGATGAGGCACGCCATCGCCGCCGTTGTAGGCTTTGGGAACGAGAACCTTCCAAGTGTCAATCAGATGGGCGCTCTTGGTCACCGCTTCGCGCCCAATAAACCCGCTATCGCGCCTCATCTTGCGGATGTAATAGAGCGGCAGGTCCCCAGGTTTTTCTCGCTTGTGGAAGCCATCAAAATTCGATGTCCAGCCAAACTCTTTATCGCGTGCCAATATGGTTTTGATGGAAGATTCTTTGCGCCCAAGAACTTTGCGCAGAATTGAGACCGCGCGGGCATCTCTGACAAATACGTCGTACTCACCCAAATTTCGCCTGACTGGTCCGACGATTTCTTGGCCGCGAAAGGTGGTCACGTTGCAGTCGTCATCATGTGTGGCATCCCAGAGGAAATAGCACACACCAGCCTTTACCTCGACGCCGGGGAACACATCGTTTGCTACCGGATAGTCGGCCAGTTCGCGAATGCGGCGATCTGTAAGCATTGCCTGTCGGAATTCTGTTAAGCCGAGGCCAGATGCCATCCATCTTGCGGGAATGATCATCGACAGGTAACGAGGCTGAAGCGTCTTCGCCTGCTCTACAAAGAGCTGATAAATGGGAACATCGCGTGTTCCACCATCCGAGCCAAGCTGATATGGAGGATTTCCAATGATGACGTCGAAATGCATGCTGCGTCCAAAAAAATGGGGGATTTGGCCGTTGATGTCGGCTGTATGAATGAAGGCATAGGCGTAAGTCTCACGTTCCAGACCACGTTCATATGCGCCTTGGTTAGCGCCACAGTGACTGCACTTACCTTTTTTCCAGGTGTGCTCAGTTCGCTCGAACCAAATGTTGCCCGCGTCACTATCAAAGCCCTTGGCAATCGAATGCGCGCCATTGGCGTACTTGGAGCAATACACGCTGCGCCGCGCCAGCAAGCTGGTCAAGCGGGTGATGCCAATGCCAAACACCTGCTGCGTCAATATGTGGTTCACGCGCTCTTGCAGGTCTGGAATTTCTTGCGCCAGCCCAAGGGTGAGCCGGCTGGTGATTTCGCGCAGGAAAACACCTGATTTGGTGAACGGGTCCAGAAACCGCACGGTCTTGTCTGCCCACAAATCTGCACCACCGTGGTCTGCGGCCCATGCCGCAGCCAGCATGTCCAACATCCGGCCCGCCAGCTCGGGCGGGGTAAAGACCTCGTCGTTCGACAGGTTGGCAATGCAGGTCAATACATCGGGGTTGCGCCCGCGCAGGGTGAAAGAAACTTGTTCGTTCATGGTGTTGCGCGTCAAAGGAAGCCTATGGGCGGTTTGGCTTTGCGCGTTTTGTCCTCTGCTATGAGCTGTTTGATGGCATCGAACACTTGGGAAAACTGCTCGTCGTAGCGGGTTTCCATGGCCTCTATGCGGCGGGCCAAATCGCGATTGGAGTCCATCAGGCGGCGCAACTGCACAAACGTGCGCATGATGGCGATGTTGACCTCAACTGCACGCTGCGAGCGCAGTACGCTGGAGAGCATGGCGACACCTTGCTCGGTGAATGCGTAAGGAATGGCGCGACGGCCTCCGTGCGCGCTTGCGGTCACAACTTGCAATCGGATTGCCCCGGCTTTCTTAACCTTGGCTGCGGCACCCGATGAACTTGAGATGCCAATTTGGCATTTCAAGTCTTCCCATTCTTCCAGGGTCAGCTGCAGCATGAAGTCGGCTGGAAAACGCTCGATGTTGCGCTTGACTGCGCGGTTCAACGCACCAGTTTCCACGCCGTAAAGCATGGCCAGATCGGCATCAAGCAATACCTTCTCGCCACGGACTAAAAAGACGAGTTGGGCCAGATTTTCTGGTTTGGGGATGGTTTGCGTCATGGTGTCGAATATTTAGAAGCCAGCTCGCTCACCGTCATGGGTGGGTAGGTTTTGACAGGGGTAAAGATGTCATGCTTGCCCAGATCGGCAAACAGGGAGCCTTCTTCGCTGAATTTTGACGAGCCAGTGAGCACGTCGAACCTGAAGTCACGCCGCATAAACTTGCCTTTGCCCAGGTAGCCCCATTCGGCAAAGGTGATGGGAGGGCGGTCTTTGATGGGCTGGTCGTCTACAGCGCGCATGGTCAGCGCATCGCCGTGCACCAAATTTGTTGACAGTACATGCATTGCAGCCAGGTATAGGTCGCCCGATTCAACCAGGTTGAGGTAATCTGCAAACACATCCAGCACATTGGCGCGGCATTCGGCAATGTTGTCCGCCAGCAGCTCAATGCCGTAGATGCACATCAGCCCCAGCAGTGCGTAATGCTGCCGCTCGAACTCTGACTTGCCGAATTTGAGTTCTACCGCAGCAAGCTTGCGTTTGAGTATTTGCACGATGAAGTTGCCGCTTCCGCACGCAGGCTCCAGAAAGCGGGAGTCAATGCGCTCGGTCTCCTCCTTCACCAGGTCCAGCATGACCTCGACCATCCACGCGGGCGTGAAGACTTCGCCGTGATCGGCAACACGTTTTTTGGATTTGACGAGGCTCATTGGGTGGCGACTGGGCGTGGGTGCTGTTATGGTCAATTCGGGATACCCCATTGTCAACTACATCAAGGTTGTGGCGGCAAACACGACAAGGCCGCCGCGCATTTTGATGGCTGCATAGCCCATTAAATCAGGGGTCCGCTATGGCCCAATCCTGTCAAAGCCACCTATGCCTGCGATAGACGCGATGGACCCGATGACGGAGGCCATGAACGGCTGGAGACAGGCGTTGACTGGAACACCTGATAGGTGGTGCGACAGGCGGGGCAGCATGCGTGACAGGCGCGTTGACAGGCGCGTTGACAGGCGAACCAATTTCAAGCAGCCGACGACGACACGCAAATCGACAGTCGAACCAAAATACAACGACAGGCGTGCTGACAGGCGAATCAATTCACCAGCAGCGCGAGAGTGACAGAACCTCACTGTGCAGGGTAAGGGCCTTGTGCCCACGTCTTGTGCTGCGCAAAAACGTGGCATCGGCCCCCTGCTCAGGGCGTTGCCCNNACCGTTCTGTCGATGGCCAGGCTATGCAACAGAATGGCGCGTGTCTTGTTATCTTGGCCGGTTGCCTGCGGTTCACAGCACCTGCGATCACCCCGGTTTGGGGTGCAAAGTCGGTCTGCTTCCACCCTGGCGCTCATTTCCCTGTGCGTCCGCAAATGCCAAACAAGATGCCGGTGAGCCGGAAGCCGGGCAGGGGTTTGAGGCCGAATCTGTGACCATCTTCGTGCCCGGCTGCGGATTCAATGGGTTGGTCCGCATGGTAGTTACCCTTGTGAATCATAATTAACGCATCTACAATAATAGGTATGGATTCAAAGCTGATATGGGACGAAGACAAGCGCATGGCGAACCTTTCCAAGCATGGGCTTGACTTTGCGGACGCTGGCGAAGTGCTTGATTCGTTCTATCGGCTTGACATTACGGCGGTGCGCGGTGGCGAAACCCGCACACAGTCGTTTTCCTATGTGATGGGCTGCCTGCGGGTGCTGACAGTCGTTCACATTGACCGTGAAGGCGCTACACGGGTTATCAGTTATCGCCCAGCAAGCCAACAGGAAATGGACGTTTACTATGAGTGGATCAGCGACTAACAACATGACACGGGAACAGGTCAAGGCTGCCGTGCGTGCCATTCCGGCTGGGAGTGGTTACGTTTGGGATGGCGTGGACGACGACGACCGCCCATTGACCGAGGCCGAATTGAGTACCGGGCTAGCGGTGGCGCTGCGCAAGCGTGGCCGTCCGGTGGGTACTGCCAACAAAGAACAGGTCGCTATTCGCTTTGATCGTGAGGTTTTGGACTCCTTCCGCAATGCTGGGCCTGGCTGGCAGACGCGCATGAATGACGCTCTGCGGGACTGGCTGAAAACTCATACACCGGCTTGATTGGGGTATCCGTAACTTTGCGGACACCTGCTGACTGAAGGGGTGCGCTGAATCCTTCGGGGATGGGTGCAAAGGATA
>DFWT01000188.1 GCA_002381045.1 Rhodoferax sp. UBA4127 | reverse complement strand
GCACCTACAACTTTCCGCAGGGTCGCCTGACCGACCACCGGATCAACCTCACGCTGTACAAATTGCTAACCATCATGGAAGGTGACCTGGACGACGTGGTCCATGCCCTGCAAGCGCATGAGGCGGCCGAGCAGTTGGCAGCAATGGAACTCAATAATTAGTTTTGAATGAAATCAGGCGCTAGCCCTTTTCATACCTTCGTAAATAGCTATATATTCTGTAGCAATTGGATTTATTGTGACTGACGTATTCACAGTAACGAAGCTACTGCAAATGTTGCATTCACTGGGCATGGAGCGCCTGTCTGCGCAGCTGCTTTTGCTGCATGTGTTGGGCCGGGCACCCACCGAACGGGCCTGGCTGTTGACCCATGGTGATGACCTGATTGAATCTGTGCGGGTCCAGCAATTGATGGCTCTGGCCGCGCGCTATGCCGCCGGTGAACCGTTGGCCTACCTGACGGGTCACCAGGCCTTTTTTGGTCTGGTCCTGCAAGTGGATGCCCGAGTGCTGGTGCCACGGCCTGACACCGAAACACTGGTGACTTGGGCGCTGGAGGTACTGCGCTTGGAGGCAAGCAATGACAAGCCGCTACACGCGCTGGATCTGGGCACCGGCAGCGGTGCCATTGCCCTGGCCATGAAAGCCAGCCTGCCCCAACTAGACATGCACGCGGTGGACCTGAGTGCGGACGCCCTGGCCGTGGCACAGGCCAACGCCCAGCGCCTGCAGCTGCCAGTGGCCTTCAACCAAGGCGCCTGGTTTGACGCCCTGCCAGACCCAAACCTGCTCTTTGACTGCATCGTCACCAACCCGCCCTATATTGCCGCCCAGGATCCGCACCTGACCGCCCTCAACCACGAGCCGCTGCAAGCCTTGGCCAGTGGCACCGACGGCTTAGACGACATTCGCCAGATCACTGCCCAGGCACCCGACCGGCTCACGGCGAATGGTTGGCTGCTGCTGGAGCACGGCTACGACCAGGCTGCTGCAGTGCGCGAATTGCTCGCCCAAGCTGGCTTTCATCAGGTGCAGTCGCGCCGCGATCTGGCCGGGATCGAGCGCTGCAGCGGTGGTCAGATATCGCGCCAACACCCATGACATCGGAGCACCCCACCATGCCCATCGAAGACCGCCTGACCAACCTGGAGATCAAAGCCAGCTTTGCCGAGGACCTGCTGGACAAGCTCGACCAGATCATCATCCGCCAGCAAGACCAGATCGACCACCTGCAGGCCGAAGTGAATTGGCTGCGCCAGCAAGCCCCTGCGGACAACGCAACCGTCCCGCGCAACCTGCGCGACGAATTGCCCCCCACTACTGAGCAGCCCTGACCGCGGTGGGGTCACCACCCCATCGCACCCACATGGTGGAATAATCCCGCATCTGAATTTTTTCCAAGGAAAAGCACCAATGAGCGACGCACAGCAACGCATTGACGACCTGGTCAAACAAAACGACATCCTCTTGTTCATGAAGGGCAGCGCCAGTTTTCCGCAATGCGGTTTTTCCGGCCGCGCGATCCAAATTTTGAAAGCCTGCGGCGTAGCACCCACCGCCATCAAAACGGTCAATGTGCTGGAAGACGACGGCATTCGCGCCGGCATCAAGGACTACAGCAACTGGCCGACCATCCCGCAGTTTTACTTCAAAGGTGAATTCATCGGCGGCTCCGACATCATGATGGAGATGTACGAGAACGGCGAACTGCAAACCATGCTGGGCACACCGGCCGCCTGATCCAATCGCTTTCACTTGGCAGATGCCACACATCTGCCAAGCTTCCGTTACAAAACTTGAGTTGTCTGACGACCAACAGCATGGTCAGGTAGCGAACGGGAGACAACTTAGGCTGGCCCCCTAAAATCGCGGTCTTTCCCTCACGCAGATCGTCTTCCATGCCGCGCCAACTCTTCGTCACCACCGCCCTGCCCTACGCCAACGGCAACTTCCACATCGGCCACATCATGGAATACATCCAGGCCGATATCTGGGTGCGGTACCAGCGAATGATGGGCAATGCGGTCGATTTTGTCTGCGCTGACGACACCCACGGCGCACCCATCATGATTGCGGCTGAAAAGGCGGATGTCACGCCGCAGCAGTTTGTGGCCAATATTGCGGCGGGTCGTCACAAGTACCTGAATGGTTTTCACATCAGTTTTGACAACTGGCACAGCACCGACGGCCCAGAAAACCACGAATTGGCGCGTCAGATTTACCGCGACCTGCGTGACAACAAAGACGGCTCACTGATCGAGTCGCGCACCATTGAGCAGTTTTTCGACCCGCAGAAAAACATGTTCTTGCCAGACCGCTTCATCAAAGGCGAATGCCCCAAGTGCCACACCAAGGACCAGTACGGCGACAACTGCGAAAACTGCGGCGCGGTGTATGCACCCACCGATTTGATCAACCCCTACTCCGCCCTGTCTGGCGCAAAGCCGGAACTGAAAAGCTCGGAACACTTCTTCTTCAAGCTGTCGGACCCGCGCTGCGTAGCCTTTCTGGAAAACTGGACGCAAGACGGCAAATTGCAACCCGAGGTGGCCAACAAGATCAAGGAATGGTTCACCATCCGCACCAACCCGGATGGCAGCACCAGCGAAGGCCTGGGCGACTGGGACATCAGCCGCGATGCGCCCTACTTTGGCATTGAGATCCCGGACGCGCCGGGCAAGTATTTTTACGTCTGGTTGGACGCGCCGATAGGCTACCTGGCTTCGCTGAAAAACCTCTGCAGCAAACGTGGCCTGGACTATGACGCTTACATGGCCAACCCCGAGTTGGAGCAGTACCACTTTATTGGCAAAGACATCGTCACTTTCCACACCTTGTTCTGGCCGGCCACCCTGCATTTCAGTGGCCGCAAAACACCTAACAATGTGTTTGTGCATGGCTTCTTGACCGTGAACAATGGCGAGAAGATGAGCAAGAGCCGGGGCACCGGGCTGGACCCGCTCAAGTACCTGAGCCTGGGCATGAATCCAGAGTGGCTGCGCTACTACCTGGCCGCCAAACTGTCGGGGCGCAACGAAGACATTGATTTCAATGCCGACGACTTCATGGCCCGCGTCAACAGCGACCTGATTGGCAAGTACGTCAACATCGCCTCCCGCGCCGCGGGTTTTTTGACCAAGCGCTTCGAGGGCAAACTGGGTGTGGTGTCGGAAGATGGTGCCGCCCTGCTGCACCAGCTGCGCAGCGAAGTGGATGCCATTGCCCAACTCTACGAGGCACGTGAGACATCCCGCGCGCTACGTGACACCATGGCGTTGGCCGACAAGGTTAACGCCTATGTGGACGCCAACAAGCCCTGGGACCTGGCCAAAAAGCCAGACCAGGAAGCCCGCCTGCAAGACGTCTGCACGGTGTGCATCAAGGCCTTCCGAATCCTGACCTGTTGCTTGAAACCTGTGCTGCCCACATTGGCGAGCCAAGTCGAAGCCTTTCTCAACATCGAACCGTTGACATTTGCCAACATCGCCCAGCCCATGCAAGCCGGGCATGTGATTGGCACCTACCAGCATTTGATGCAGAGGGTAGACCTTAAACAGATTGAAGCACTTTTTGAGGCACCAGCCCAGGTAGAACAAGCGCAGACAGCTACTGAATCTGTAGTAAACCAACTGCCGGGCGGTGAAGCCATTGCGCCCACCATAGGCATCGACGACTTTGCCAAGGTTGATTTGCGCATTGCCAAAATTCTGGATTGCCAAGCGGTGGCGGGATCCACCAAATTGCTTCAGCTTACGCTGGATGCGGGTGAGGTGGACAACGCAGGTCAGCCCACTACCCGCAATGTGTTCAGCGGCATTGCCAGCATGTACAAGCCTGAGCAATTGGTGGGCAAACTCACCGTGCTGGTAGCCAACCTTGCCCCGCGCAAAATGAAGTTTGGCATCAGCGAAGGCATGGTGCTGGCAGCCAGCCACGCTGATGAAAAAGCGCAGCCTGGTATCTATGTACTCGAACCCTTTTCTGGGGCCCAACCGGGCATGCGCATCCATTGAAGTCAGCCCATCGCTGGCTGCCAGACGGGTATATTTTGATTTTCCTTATCCTGTCTTAAGTTTCGCAATCACACCAAGGGAACTTCGCGCACCACCATTCCTAGAATGCCTCGACGCTACTANNCGCTGAATCGGTCAAACCTAAAGCACATGCGACGGTCGCCAAAGCGGCCGAACCACGCATGAACAAGAAGTCGGCGACCGATGCGGCCATTGGCAAAAACTGTCTAAGCTGCCACGACAAAGACGAAGACCCTGGCATTTACGCGCAGTGGAAAGGCAGCAAACATGCGGCCAGCAACGTCGATTGCTACGACTGCCACAAAGCCAAGGAAGGCGACAAGGGTGCCTTGAAACACGAGGGTGTATTCATCCAGATGATCGTCACCCCAACAACCTGCGCCACCTGCCACGAGGCCGAAGTGGCGCAGCAACAGCGTTCGCACCATGCCAAGGGTGGCAACATCATTGCCTCGGTAGACAACCTGCTGGGTGAAGTGATTGGCGGCCCTGCCGTTGTGGTCGTGGGCTGTGTGCAGTGCCACGGCAGCAAGGTGGAGCTTGGCGAAAATGGCAAACCTACACCACAGACTTGGCCCAACACTGGCATTGGTCGCATCAACCTGGATGGTTCGCTGGGTGCCTGCTCGGCCTGCCATGCCCGCCACAGCTTCTCACAGGCACAAGCGCGCACACCCGAAACCTGTGGCAAATGTCACATTGGCCCCGATCATCCGCAGCTTGAGATTTACAACGAATCCAAGCACGGCATTCTGTACAACGCCAACAAATCGGAGATGAACCTGAAGTCTAAGAAGTGGGTGGTTGGGGTGGACTACACCGCCGCACCCACCTGCTCGACCTGCCACATGGGTGCCACCCGCGACCAAAAGGTGACACACGACGTGGGTGAGCGCATCTCCTGGACGCTGCGCCCGGCCATTTCGACCAAGCTCAACATGGTTCGCCTGAGCAACGGAGACGAATTCGATCAACCCGAAGGCAAGCCCCTGCCCAAGGTGGGCGACGAAGTCAAAGGTGCCAAAGTCACTGAAATCCTGACTTGGGAACAGCGTCGCAGCCGGATGAAAGACGTCTGCTCGGCCTGCCACAACGCCACCACGGTCAAGGGCCATTACAAACAGTTTGACGACCTGGTGGACCTGTACAACGACAAGTACGCCAAGCCGATTGCCGCCGTCATGAAAGAGCTGGAAGACAAGGGCTACCTGACCAAGCAACCCATGGATGCCAAGATTAAGTGGACTTGGTTTGAGATCTGGCACCACGAAGGACGTCGCGCACGTCACGGCGCCTCAATGATGGGCCCTGACTACGCCTGGTGGCACGGCATCTATGAGGTGAGCCAGCACACTTACTTCAAGTGGATTCCCGAGCTCAAGGAAGTGGTCAAAAAGAAGGATGGCAACGAGGACTTTGCCAATGCGCTGCTTGAAAAGTACTTCAAACCTATTGAGGGCCACGACTGGTTCTTCAATGGCATGGGCAAGGAGGCCATTGAGAAGGTTCGCAAAGGCTACGAAGAGCGCTACGGCAAAGGTGCCATGAAGTGAGCCATTGAAGCTTGAATCTGAAACGGCTCTTTTCGCAAGGGCCGTTTTTTTGATCCCACCACGTTGAAAGAATCTCGTATGCACCCACTCGCCCGACAACTTGCCCTGCTCGCTTGTGCCGCTTTGACTTCCCTGGGCGGCGCGAGTTGGGCTCAAGCAGCCGCATCGCAACCCCTGCTGGCGCAGGGTGACACACTCTGGGCGGCGGGCAAACCAGAGCTGGCTCAAAAGTCCTATGAAGCCGCCGTCGCAGCCCAGCCCGAGTCGGTCGAAGCACGCATGAAACTGGGTGGTTTGCAGTTGTCTCAGCAGGCCTTTCTTCCGGCCACCGAGACCTACAAGCAGGCCATCGGCCTGAATGCCAACAACGCCAAAGCTTGGTTGGGCTTGGGGTTTTCGTACCTGCACAGCGACCGCAAAGACTTGAGCTTGGCGGCCTTCAAAGAGGCTATTCGCATCGACCCCGGCTACAAGGATCGCCTGGCGACGCTGATG
>DFWT01000132.1 GCA_002381045.1 Rhodoferax sp. UBA4127 | reverse complement strand
AGCGAGAAGAAGCGCACCATCCCCATCAGGGCGGAGGTCTAAATCATGGGATTCCTAGGAAACAACCCACCTGTAGCCACCAAGACGCTGCGTGTCCTGGCCCGGCTTTTAAGCTACCCTGATGCCACACTGCGCCGGCATTTGCCAGAGCTGCGTCAGGCCCTCAAAGAGGAGTCTGCCCTGTCGGCTGCCCGGTTGGCCGAGCTGGAAGACCTGATGACCTGGATGACGGGCAATGGCGGCAGTGCCGATGCGCTCGGTGTTGAAGAGGCCTACGTCGATTTGTTTGACCGGGGTCGTGCCACATCGCTGCACCTGTTTGAGCATGTGCACGGTGATTCACGCGACCGTGGCCCGGCCATGATCGACCTGGCTCAAACCTTTGAGAAGGCCGGACTGTTTTTGGCCCCCGGTGAGATGCCTGACTACCTGCCGGTGGTGCTGGAATACACCTCCACCCAGCCACCCAAGGATGCGCGTGCCTTTTTGAATGAAATGGCGCACATCTTCAACGCAGTCTTTGCTGCATTGGTCCAGCGCGACACACGCTATGCCAGCGTACTTGGTGCGCTGCTTGAACTGGCCGGCGAAAAGGCCAAACCGGTCAAAGTAGCACCAGAAGAGTCCATGGATGAAAGTTGGGAGGAGCCAGTCGTGTTTGGTGGTTGCTCCACCAAAGGCCAGACCAACCCCAGTCAGCCCCAACCCATTCACATCGTGCGCAGCAGCACATCCAAGAACGTTATTCCAGGAGTATCGGTATGAGTGCCCTCCATAATTTTTTCTTCTCTATCTACCCCTACATCTGCTTGGCAGTGTTCCTGATGGGTAGCCTGGCCCGGTTTGACCGCGACCAATACACCTGGAAGAGCGACTCATCGCAATTGCTGCGAAAAGGCAGCCTGCGTTGGGGCAGCAACCTGTTTCACATTGGGGTGCTGTTCCTGTTCGCTGGTCACTTTGTTGGCTTGCTGACGCCACACTCGATTTATGAGCATGTGATCAGCGCGCCTGACAAGCAGCTGATGGCGGTTTACTCGGGTGGTGCGGCTGGTTTCATCTGCTTCATTGGCTTGAGCCTGTTGCTGCACAGACGCCTGTTTGACCCGCGCATTCGCCTCACCAGCCACCGCACTGACTTGGCGATTCTGATCATTTTGTGGATTCAGTTGTCGATCGGTTTGGCCACCTTGCCACTGTCCCTGCACCATTCAGATGGGGGTGTCATGATGGCTTTGGGTGAGTGGGCACAGCGTTTGGTGACCTTCCGTCCGGGTGGTGCTGAGCTCCTGGTCAATCTGGACTGGCCTTACAAAATCCACCTGGTACTTGGCATGACGATCTTTTTCCTGTTCCCGTTCAGCCGTTTGGTGCATGTGTGGAGCGGATTTGGCAGCCTGGCTTATTTGATTCGTCCTTACCAAATAGTACGTGCTCGCCGCATGAATGTGCCTGAGGGTCACAACCAGCCGCGTCGTCCAGGTGCCAGCGTGTAAGCCAAAAAAATGACCATGAACGATACATCTACCCTAACCATCGCCAGCATCAATGGCGTGGAACTGCACAGCGCCGATGAGGCACTGACCCCTGACGAACTGCGTCAACGCGCTTATTCGGAGTTGCTGCGTCAAGAGGCAATAAAGCAAGGTCTGTTGGCGTCTGACGATGCAGCGCCCACCGATGGCATCACCAGCGAAGCCGCCACCCAAGCAATTGAAAGCCTGCTGGAGCAATCGCTGGCGATTCCTGATCCGTCGGAAGAAGCCGAGCGACGGCACTTTGCAGCGCACCAGGCCACTTACAGCACGGGCGAACGTGTGCGTGCTCGGCACATCTTGTTTGCAGTGACGCAAGGCACCGATGTGGTCGCCCTGCGCAACCGCGCCGAGACCACGTTGCTGGACCTGCGCTGTCACGATGGCAGTGCTGTCGGTGACCGTTTTGCCAAAGCCGCCAACGCCCTGTCGAATTGCCCGAGTGGCGCCGAAGGCGGCGACTTGGGTTGGTTGATCACAGCCGACTGCGCGCCAGAGTTTGCCAAGGAACTGTTTGGCCACACCGATGTCGGCGTGTTACCCCGGCTGGTGCACAGCCGTTTTGGCCTGCATGTGGTCGAGGTCTTGGAGCGAGACCCTGGTTGTGAGCAGTCCTTTGAATCTGTGCGTGGCGCGGTGACCTTGGCATTGCGTCAAAAAACCTATGTGACTGCCCTACGCCAATACCTGGGCTTGTTGGCAGGTGCTGCGGCAGTGGAGGGCGTCGATCTGGAGGCCTCTGAATCGCCGCTGGTGCAATAGGCGCAACCCATGAGCGATGCGGTAGTACCCGACGAACTGCTGGCCCGCATTCGCCGCTTTCACGACCACACCTTTCCAGGTGTTCAGGCGCAGTTTCAGACACTAGTGAGTGAGGGGCAGCACCCCAGCATTCTGTTCATTGGTTGCTCTGACTCGCGCTTGGTGCCGTACTTGTTGACCGGTACCGGGCCAGGTGATCTGTTCTTGATTCGCAATGTGGGTGCGTTTGTGCCACCTTACGACGGCATGGCTGGCTACCACGGCACCTCGGCTGCCATCGAGTTTGGCGTGCTCAATCTCAAGGTGTCGCGGATTGTGGTCTGTGGCCACAGCCATTGCGGTGGCATTCGGGCGCTATATGAAGAGGTCAATCCCTTGGCGAAGAACCTTAAGGTCTGGCTGGAACTGGGTCGCGAGGCGGCCCTGCCGGTGCAAGTGTCACCTGAGGCCTTACGCCGCACCGAACAGCGTGCGGTGGTGTTACAGCTGGAGCGGCTAATGGGATACCCTATGGTGCGGACGCAGGTGGAAGCAGGTCACCTGACATTGCACGGTTGGCATTACGTCATTGAAGACGGCGAGGTGCATGTTTTTGATGTAAACAGTGGACAGTTTGTTCCCGCCTCTGAGGCCTCACATAGCGGCCATGGCCCCTATGTCGAACACTTGTCCGAGCCAATGTTCAATGAAATTGATGACGCTTACAACCCAGAGTTTCGACCATGAACATTTCAAGATTTGACGATCTTTTGCTTGCTGCCATTGAGCAAGTCCATGCCCAACGCCTGTTGCTTGTATTCACCAGCGCAGAACTACCCGACGATCCCACTCCGGAACAGCGTGCTGGGTTCGAGCAGGGCGAAGGTGGTGTCTTGGTACCGGTCATGTGTGTGCATCAAACGCCAAATGAAATTGGCAACTTTGAGCAACTCAAGCTGCAAGCCGGGCAGTTCAAACGGCCGTGGCACGTGTTGTTTGCCAGTTCGCTGTCGGGTAAAGGCGATGGTCTGCCCAGTGTGGCAACTGCTGAGCACTATCTGGGTGTGATGGAAGAGTCGATCAAGCAGGGACGGTTAGACCAGTTGATTGCTTTTGACGCTAACGGAGATGCCATTGCCTGGGGACAACCTGATGTCCACTGAACTGGGTGAATTTGACCTTCGGGGGTTTTTGGCCAAGTCATCCTTGTTTGGTGGCTTATCGGCTGAGGAATTGGCCCGGGTATCGCTCAGTTGCCAGGTACGACGCTATGCCAGAGGTGATTTGATTTTTCGGGCGGGCGAGCCTTGCGATGCCTTTTTCATGGTCATGACCGGGCGCATCAAATTGTTCTTGCTCTCACCCGCAGGGCAGGAAAAAGTGGTCGAGATCATCAGCCCTGGCCAGAGCTTTGCTGAAGCCTTGGTGTTTTTAGACAAGCCTTACATCGTCAGTGCGCAGGCCTTGGCCGATGCTGTGCTGGTAAGCGTTAGCAAGCAGGGTGTGATCCGCGAGATCCAGCAAGACGCACGAATGGCGTTGCACATGCTCGC
Source organism: Rhodoferax sp. UBA4127 (assembly GCA_002381045.1). Classification (GTDB taxonomy): domain Bacteria; phylum Pseudomonadota; class Gammaproteobacteria; order Burkholderiales; family Burkholderiaceae_C; genus Rhodoferax. Next base: position 524 of record DFWT01000132.1, on the reverse strand, counting down.
GGGTTTGTCCAAGCGCTTGCACGGTTTAATCCAGGACGTGGAAGGTTATGCGCTGAGCAGTGGCTTGCAGCGGCTCATTGGCTTCTTGCTGCGGGACCTAGTGGCCAATCCGGATCAAATGCCCAATACCGCCACCATCTCCTTGCCAGCCAGCAAGGCAACCATCGCCTCGCGGTTGTCGCTGAGTCCTGAGTATTTCTCGCGAGTACTCCATGAGTTGGAGTCTGCGAAACTGATCACCATTGACCGCCGGGAAATCCGGATTCTGGATGTGAAGAAGCTGATGGTGTTTGGCACGGAGCAAGGTTAGCCCACCATGAATGTCGGCTGGTCGGCACCTCAAATCGTAAACTTGGACTTCCAGGAAACTGGCATTCGTAGCCGTCAGCAACCGCTGCACACATGCCGGACGGTCGCCATCGACTACCCCGCCATCACGAGTGTCAGCTTGCTGATTTTCCGGAGCTTTTTGAATGGCCGGTTCCTTTAACCCTGGCTGGCAGCTTTGGTTAAGGGTTGTAGGA
>DFWT01000133.1 GCA_002381045.1 Rhodoferax sp. UBA4127 | reverse complement strand
GGCCAAACACCACGTCCACATAAGGCGCGCGGGCGATGATGGCGTCGCCTTCCTGGCTGGCCACACAGCCGCCCACGCCAATCAGAGCGCCCTTTTTCTTCAGGCGCTTGACGCGGCCCAAATCAGAGAACACTTTCTCTTGCGCCTTCTCCCGTACCGAGCAGGTATTGAACAAAATCAGGTCGGCTTCTTCCACGTTGGTGGTTTGCTCGTAGCCCTGAGCGGCGCCGAGCACGTCACTCATCTTGTCCGAGTCGTACTCGTTCATCTGGCAGCCGTAGGTTTTGATGAAGACTTTTTTGCTCATGTTTGAACTCAATAAATTACTATGAATTAAATAGCGATTGACGCAGTATTTACTAGGGCCGTAGCCTGATTTTTATAAATCAGTCATAAGCGCCGCTGTGCCAGATGCGAAACGCTGTCTGCCCCTATTGCTGGGGAAACTTCGGCAACTGGTTGAACGGCGTTTTGCCGTCGTCGGTTTTGGGCTTATCGGCGTCGGAGCCAAAAATGAAGTTGGTGGTGGGCTCAGAGCCCGCGCGCTTTTGCAGCGCTTCTGTCTCGTTAAGGATCCATACCTCATGCACAAGGCCTTGCGGATCGCGCAGATAGTTCACCACCAGCCGTTGGCCCACCAGGTTGCCAGAGAGCACCAAGAGGTTGTTAGGTCCCTTGATGCGCGCACCCGGCGACAAACGCTCAGGCAGCCCATTGAGCAACACGTTGGGTGGCGTGGTCACTTCCAGGGTAGCGCGCCGTGCGGCGGCGGGAAATTGGCGCACGGCGTCTTGCGCGAGGACGGGAGCGAGCCAGCCGAGGCTCGTGCAAAAAATCAGGGCGGTAAGCCGTGCGCGGAGTTTGCGCGGGGTAGTTGTGCAGCGGTTCATGGTGTTCATCCAGAGGCTGTGAAAGGAGTGCGATTTTACGGCAGCAAGCAATGCTCGGCCCAGGTTGCCCGGCTTAAGTCTGGCTTGTATCTGGCCGTTGGGTGACCAACGCGCGCAGTTTGTCTTTTTTGCTCGGGCGTTTGCCTTTGATGCCGCCGTTACCCGGTGCGTCCGGATGACTTGAGGCAGGGGGTGCTGTCTCTAGCGCTTCAAACCCTTCAATGCTTTCCATCGCCAGGTCCAGCCGTTGGCGCTTTGCAATCAAGCGCCAGTGCGCCAGGGTTGCTGCGCTCACCAGGCTCACCGCCAGGCCCGGTTCACCGGCACGCCCGGTGCGCCCGACCCGGTGGATATAGTCGTTGGCCGAGCGTGGCAGATCAAAGTTCACCACCACCGGCAACTGGGTGATGTCCAGCCCACGTGCGGCCACATCAGTGGCCACCACCACACGCAATCGTTCGGCCTTGAAGTCGGTTAGCACCTGGGTGCGTTTGCCCTGGCTCAGTTCGCCATGNNGGAATGGTTCGGCGGTGAAACCGGCTTTGCGCAGCTTGTCGGCCACGATCTCGGCGGCGAACTTGGTGGCAACAAACACCAGCACACGTGACCAGCCGTGCTGTGTGATCAGGTGGCGCAACAACTGGGTGCGCTTGGGTGTGTCCACTGCGATCACGCGCTGCACAATGTCAACGGGCGGCGCCGAATCGGGCCGCACATCCACACGCACCGGGTTGTTCAGCATCTGCTGCGCCAGGGTTNNAAAGTGGCGGAGAAAAACAGGTGCTGTCGCCTGGCAGGCAGCAGGGCGAGCAATTGGGTCAATTCGTTGGCAAAGCCCAGATCCAGCAGACGGTCAGCTTCGTCGAGCACCAGCAAAGACACCTCGGACAACTTCACCGCGTTATGTGCCACCAAATCCAGCAGGCGCCCTGGGGTGGCCACCAGCACCTGGGTGCCACCACGCATCGCCATCATCTGCGGGTTGATGGACACCCCGCCAAACACCACACTGACCTTGATGCGCTCTGGCAATTCTTGCGCCAAGCTCAGCAACACGTCACCTACTTGGCTTGCCAGCTCGCGGGTCGGCACCAGTACAAGCGCGGTGGGCTGTTTGCTGCGGCTGTGATTCAGGTGCGCCAAAACGGGCAGGGCAAAGGCCAGGGTTTTGCCGGAACCGGTAGGTGCACAGCCCAGCAGGTCTCGACCTTGCAATGCCGCGCTGAGGCCAGCAGATTGAACCGGTGTGGGTGTGGTCCAGCCCAGGCGTTTGACTGCCTGCAAGAGTGCGTCGGGGAGGCCGAAGGTTGAAAAGGACATGGTTTTGAGAAGGCCAGAGCAGGCGCTGCAGTGTACGTGGGCGCCTTTGGAGTTTGGGCGGCAGAGTCCTCTGCCGCCCAAACTCCAATCCGGGACCAGCAAATTCAAGCTTTAGTCGCTCAACAGGGGCGCCTTATCATCGACCCGCAGGGCAAAGTGCATTCAAGCGCTTCTGACCACCCCACCAGCCCACGCCAAGGACACCATGAAAAAAACATTCCAGCTCCAGATTGAGGGCAAAAATCGCGACCGTGTGCTCGAAGCCACCAAGCACGAGATTCGCCAGTACATCAAACGCGAACGCCGCAAACCGCTGCCTGAAGGCGTTGACTTTTGGGACTTTGACTGCAAGTTTGGCGCCACCGCAGACATTGCAGAAGTGG
>DFWT01000019.1 GCA_002381045.1 Rhodoferax sp. UBA4127 | reverse complement strand
GGTTGAGGCCCGGTTCGGTCAATATGGGTGACCATTTGGCGATAGTTATGCAGTAGCGCCAAGTTATATTTATCTAGCGGTCGATGATGCCAGTACACAGTTGGCATTCCATCCGCAGTCTCGATTTTGCGAGAAGTAGCGACTCGCAATGGATTTGCGATTTCTGGATGAAACCGTTTGTTGGAGCGTTCGACTTCTTCGACTGTCGGTAGTCGCTTGGCGTGAGTGAAGTCACTCTGTTGATCTGGCGGCATACCCACTGTGGAAAGATCAAACGCAGCTTCCTGATTTTCAAGCTCTTTTATAGAGCCGCTGTTGAAGTGGCGGACGACACGAAAATCTCGTGAAAGTGGCTCATCGTTTGCGTTACGCGGGGGCTTGTTAAAGAAATATTTTTCTAAGACACGGCCCACTGCCTCAATATTCACAAAGACCCGTTTCTGATCAGGCGCCAGTGGCAATGCCGCATGAGTAATTGCGTTTGCGCGCTTCACGTCGGCTACGGTGTGCCTTGGCTTGACGCGCACCATATCGCCTTCTTGAACTTTTTGGGTGGTATTCATTTTTTGGCCTCCAAAGCATTGGTTGCCACGCCGGTTTTTACGGGGCGACCTGGCTTACGAGTTTGTGCCCCAGCCGCACGGAGCAACTTGGATGCTCTGGATTTTCCAACGTGATGTAGCTGGCAAAGTGCATCCAAAGACAGGCCGGTTTCGTAGTTGCGCTTCAACGCCTCTGGGTTTACCTCAGATGGGATGTGATTGCTGGTTGCCTGAATTGACAGGCTCTGTTCGACTCGACTCGTGGTGATGGTTGGCGCGGGCGCGTTGACCGCCTCTAACACCACATTGGGCTTACGACCCGTGAGATAAGTCTGATGGTGAATGACTAGATGCGTGAAACCCAGCGATTTGGGGTCTTTGCGGTGGCGAGGGAACATCTGGAAATGCTTGACCGCCACGCCGTCCGCCGTTTCGATCATGTTTCCAACGCAGGTCTGACCCTTGCGGGGTGTCGCTGCAAACACTTTGGCATTTGCTTTGCTGACCTCCGCCACGGTTGGTAGTGACTTGTGAGTGGGGCGCAACTTTTGCAGTGGGGCTACCACGGTGATCACCACAGCAGGTGCTTTTTTTTTGCACAAGCTTGGGCAGCACGAACGAACTGTCGCCCTTCTGCGTTTCAAACCATAGTGCAACTGTCTCTACGATATGTCGGACACTGCGCCCAATTCTGGATGGCACTGGGAACCCGGAGTTTGGGTCCTTTTCCAATTCGTAGACGCGCTGACGAGACAATCCGAACATTTCACACAAGGTTTTCGTACTAACCGCGACCGGTTTAACTTCTTTAGCCATATTGATCTTTCAGAGTCCCCGTGCAGTGATTCTTCCTCTCGATTCAATGGGATGCTTTCCGCACGGTGGGTGGAAAACGCCAAAAAATCTTCATTCGGAAGAATCAATGCGATCTTGGACAGGGGGAAGAAAGAGCTTTGAGCTTTCCCATGCCTACCCCTGGACCACATAGAGATCCGAATGGCTGGCATTGACCTGAGTCAACGCCAAAGAGTAGGAAAGAAAGCTCGCGTAGAGCTGTAGGTCAGGAAGACCCCGCAGTTTCGCATTTACCTAGAAACAGGAAAAGTACGAAATGTCTTGTCAAATGCTCTATTCGACAAGTTTGCTGGAATTAACTATATCAGAACGGTAAAAACTTGCGCGCAAAAATTTTGGTGCATGCAGATGGCGGGATTGATCATTTTTCGGGTCAGTCAAAAATCTCAGCCTGACTTTTTGTTAAATAGACCATGCACGCACGCAAATCATGGCATATCAAACGAACATTCTTAAGCGCGCAGCGCAACCAATCCCAAGCACACAGTCAATACCGCAGAATCAACAATGTAGTTGACATGCAGTTTTACTTCGATACAATAAACAGTTTTCGTTTTTAAATCAACGACTTAGATAGAACTGTTTGGCGGAGAGAGTGTCGTTCACATCATGCCCGCTAACCCGCATGGATGCTATCTTTCGCCAATAAGTTATAAAAATATGCCCCTAAATATGCCCCCAAAGTCAAAAGACTAGGGGGTCAAGTTGAAGCTTTACCAGCCCAAAGTTTAACAGTCGGGTGCCTCTTTGGGTCCGTCACACAAAAACAACAAAGCCCGGCACTTGGTGCGCTTACGCTGGGGGCATGTGTGCCGGATCAGGTCAGGCGGCCGCCGTGCCGCGCAAACGCCTGCCTGCCACGCAAAAATCACCAGTCCCAGGGGCAGAACAACAAATAAAACCAAAAATCGGATACACCTTGTTTCCGATTTTGTTCTATCCTGCAAGATGGAAAAGGATTTTTGCCCACCTTCCGGGCCGTAATCATTTGACGTTTGCATCCTCCAGGCGGCCCTGGCCGAGTGATCGAGGCATGGGTAGTGGCGAAGCTCTGACAGTATGCGCCGGTACGGCCGCCGGGTTGTTTTTCAGCAATTTCTGGGCATTGATCTCCACCCTTGCTTAAAAATCGCGGGGACAGCGGGGACAAATGGCGAATGTGCTTGTAACCCGTTGTCAAGATTGAATAAAACTGTCCCCATTACGAGCGGGGACAAACCACTTTTTCATGGGGACACTGGGGGCAGCCATTTCCATTGGGGTTTGCGGCCGTCCGGCCGTGCTGTAGTTTGGTGTCTGGTGCTCACAAAAGCCAGCTTTTGCAGCGAGGTTGAAAACCTGCAGCCCGCCGCCCATACGCGGCTTGGTGTCGCTCACTTTGGCCAAAAACGGCAAGTACTCATAGATCAAGTCCAAATATTGCCGGTGTTATCCGGTAGCAACCCGCAAGTCCTATTCCGGGAAGACGTGGCTTGCAGTCAAAAGATCGCCCCTTATCGGGTATCAGACAGCCATGCGCCAACAATACACGGGCCACCGCCTTGTAATCAAAACCGCTGCAAACTTCAGTCTTGAAGGTTTCCGCAAGGATGAAGTATTCAAAGCTCACGCCTTCACCCAGCGCCGCTGGCATCCGGTCGCCATACTCAGCCCCAAGCTGACGATTCGTTTTAACTGGTTCACCATCCTCGTTCAGCAAGCGCCGCACACCTGCCCGGTTCNNACGCCGCACTTGCCGCAGCATGACCACAATTTCACCATTGCCGATGCCACCACGGGCAGCCAGCCAGGCATGGAAGCAAGAACGGGCGGCCCGCTCGCTCTCGCCCGTTGGCCAGCCGGTCAGGCCCGCCGCCGTGGCCATCTCGCCGGCTGCGCCCACCAGTGCAAAGCGTGCTCCCACTCGCTCAACCTGCCCGCTGCAATTCTTTGGGATCATCGATTGCGCCAGCATGCTCGATGCGTTGCGAATGCCCGCCTTCAGCGTGTCGGCATGTTCGGTCAACCAATGCAGCCACGCGCGTCCGGTGGCACCGTACAACGTTTGGGCTTGCCCGGTGACGTGCTTGGCAAAGGCGGCACCGCTTTCGATGCCGTGCAGGTTTTCAAAAGCACCAAGCCCGGCGCCTGCATCGACCGGAATGTCGGCCATGCGCACCTCCTGCCCAGTGCGGGTGCGCTTCATACCCTCGGCCATGTGGTCAGACAAGCCCAGTTCACCAGCGGATAGAAACAGCAGCCGCCATGCCTGTCGGGCGCGGGGTGCACCGGTGCGGGTGGCGCGGGCCTTGCCTTGTTCGTTGGCCAGCATGTAAGCGCATTCCCCCGCTGTCTTGGGATCAATCTGTGCCAGTTCGTCAAGGATCAGCAGGCAGTCGCTATGCTGCGCGGCCGTGGCTTCAAGTGCGTTGTCGGTGCTGCGCCACCGCTGCAAATAACTGGTTCCACCGTACACACTGGCGGCCAGCTTCAATGCCGTGGTTTTGCCACTAGATGAATCACCCCGGTAATGAAACCCGCCGGACTCCATACCCGCCGGGCGCAGCAGTGGCCCGGCAAAGGCACACGCCACCGCGAAGACCAGGCGGGAATTGCCAACGCACAAAGCGCCTACACGCTCGAGCCATTGATCGGCCGTGCCCTTGACGCGAAAAGTGTTTTCCACTGCGTTTTCGCTCTGAAAGACGATGCGCTCGGCATCGTCGCCGATGGTTTCCTTTGGCAGCACAAAAGCCCTGCCATGCCAGCCGATGCGGTCGGTACAGCTTGCAAATTCATTAGGGGCTCGGGTTTGGATGTACTGGGTCAACATTGTGCGGGCACGGGGCGTGGTGGCAATGCGCAGGCCCATGTTCAACAGCGTGGCCCGGTACTCACCGCCGTCAGCACTCAACATGCGGGCGGGCATAGCCCAGGTCTTGACATGCCCTAGCGGATCGGCAAAGGCCAGCAGGTAACCCCAGCCGCTGCCGTCCTGGTCGCGGGTCAATGCTTCCACATCCAAACGGCTGCAAAGCCATTCGGGCGGCTTGCGCTTGCCGTCCTGGTCGGCACCGCAAAACCACACGCCGGAATCGTCAACCGTGAAGGGATCGAACATGCGTTCACGGTTGCTGCCGACGGGCGCTTGGCTGCCCCGATGGGCATCGATGGCGACCTCGATACATGTCCGAACCGCATCAAGCCCGTCGGCTTGGTGCAAATCATTGAAGTCGCTGCCGCCAGGCGGCAAAGGTACTGGGAACACGGCCAGCCCCCGCACGGATCGCGCCGCCTCCGTGGCCTTGTCGCGGCCGGGGTTGTGACCGGTGCGCTCTTGGGTGCCGGTGTCATCATCACCGCAGATCATGATCAGGGCGGTTGGGTGTGCCTGGTGCAGGGCGTGGGTCACCTGCGCCAGATTGCCTGCATCAAAGGCACATGCAGTCGGGCGGTTTGTTGCCTCATGCACGCTGGCGGCCGTGGCGTAGCCTTCAGCCACCAGCAGCACCGATGCCCGCGTCGAATCGCCGATCATGTGCCAAAGACCCGATTTACGGCCACCGCGTTGAAACAGCTTATCTGGCCCGCCGCCGGATGGCGGTTCTGGGGCGATGCGTTGCACGTTCCACAGTTTGCCGGTGGTATCGCGCATTGGAACCAGCAGCACGCCATCAGATGTGATCCTCACACCGTACGGCTTCACGCCTTTGCGGGTCAGGTAGCCACTGTGCCCAGCCTCGCTGGCAGCGTCCCAGATTGTCTTGGCTTCATCGCTGGTGGCCGCGTGGCGTGCTGCGGTTTGCTCGGATTCAAGCCGTGCCAGGTTGGCGCGTTCTGCGGCCAGCTTTGCTGCCGCTACCGGATCGGGCGGGCTGGGTGCCTGATCTGCCATTGGCAGAGTGAAGCCATGTTCTTTGGCCAGGTGCAACAGCGTGCCGATGCCAACACCGCCATCCTGCTTGATGCTGCACCAAGTTGAGCGGGTCGCCCTCGGGTCGAAGTCGTGCGGCGTCGATGCGCTCCATTCGGTAAACAGACTGCGGCCGGTTTCGTCGGGGAATTCGCTCTTGACGGCCATGCCCATGCGTACCCATGAATCGCGGCTCAGATTGGCTGGGATGTGTTGAAGTGCGGTCCGGATCAGGTCAGGGCTTATCGCTGTTTCCATGGGGTGGAAAATAGATCGGACGGGGTGGGCAGGCGGCTTGAGCTCGACGGATGTCCAGTTGGGGTGGGGCTGACTTGACCATCATTCGCCCTTGTCACCATCGCTGTAATCGTCGTGGCTTTGCCGCTTGCGGACAGCGTTGTAAGCACTCATGATTGCTCAGCCGCTTGGATGCGCTCGGCAATCCATTGATCAATCTTGGATGCTGGCCAACACACGGCCCGGCGGCTCAGTCTCATGGGGCGCGGGAATTCTGGCGGGTTACGATTGAACATCTCATAAATCGNNGCTCGGTGGTTAAAACTCCCTTTGCCAACTAAACGCGCGGATTTCTGACCTAGCGATAAGGCACTGGATTCGTTGTTCGCCACCATCCATATACGGTTGAAGCGCAAGTCCTATTTGTCCGGCTCAAAAGCCCCCGGCTCTGGACAGCCTGCTGGTGGTGTTGCCGAGGTGTTTGATCTGGTTTTGAATGGGTCAAGCCGGCGTAGAAGCGCTTTTGAAGACCACGATCGAGACGGCTGAGGCCATCGCGGCCGGGAAGAAGGCCGATTTGCATCGCGTCATTGTTGACACCAAGGTGTCCGAAAAGGCCATTGCCCAGGGGTGGTCACCAGCCCAGCAAGACTGCCGTGCGGGAGTGCAGCGCCCCTGTTTGGACGCTAGGGTGTTTCTTCATGCTGTTAGGTGCTCTGGCAGCGTAACGGATCGGCTGGCGACTCAGCATGTGTGACAGACGCGCTCGCAGGAGAACCAAAATTCGACGATTGGCGTATCGACTGGGGCTCGCAGAAAATCAATGTACCGGGAACCTGACCGTCGCCAGCGACTTTTTGGTGCCCATAGCTGTCAAACGCGGAAGTAAATTAGTCGGCTCCTGTGCAGCGGTTCCGGTCTTAGAAATTGGCGATCTGCCTGTTCCAAAGCGGCCATTGCCGCCTAGGGGTCGACGGCAGCTATGTGGCGAATCATTCACCAAAATGGCCACCCGGACCCGACCACAACCCGTCGTAGAAATTCGTTCCAGACAGCGGTCATAGACTTGACGGAAAAATCAGCAGCGGTCATTCAGCAGTAAAAATCGACTTATCAGTCTGTCCGGCTCTTGAGCAGCGTAACCGGTCGGTCACCGCAAGCCAGGAATTCCTGTTGGGTTCTCCTGAGCGGTCATTGCCGGTGCTGGTCCAGTTTGGGCATTCGTCGGTCCCAGGAACTCGGAAGCGGTCGCTCAACTGAGGACGCCATTTTTCTCAGCCGACGGACTCTTGAGCAGCGTAACCGGGTATTCGCGAACGGCAGCTATACGGCAGTCCAACTTCCTTCCAGCCTGGAGTGCTTCTGAAGGGGCACCTGGACCACCATGAAAGTAGATAAAAAGATGCCCATGGGGTGCGCCGAACATGCTGTTTTCCATGGCCCGATTCAACGGACGCCTAATTTATTATCACAGGGCTTCAATCCTGGCTATTGGGGCGTATGACAAGAATGCCGCCGAGCGACTGCAACTTGACAAGATCTTGGAGCACCATGCCGCTGCGTTCAAACAGTGACTTCCATTGCGTCAAGGTACGCTCCCGCTCCCTCGTTCCCATGAACATTTGCATGTCGAATGAAGCCCTGGCGACATCCGCCTTTTGCTCTGGAAGTACGACTTCCATGACAGCGACTCGCTCCCCGCTGTTACCACTGACACGGGCCAGATGGGTAAGCGTCTTGATGCTAGAGTTGTCGTAGAAACCGCGAAGTACAGCACTGAGCAGATAAATGTCCTTGTCGATCTTCGCTGGCGGAAGTGAGTCAGCAAATCACCTGCCTGAAAGTGCATCCGCTCCACGCCGTGCACGGTGCGGGAGGCCCAGATTGCTAAGCAGATTGGCGTAGATGTCGGTCACCTCGGCTTGTAAGCAGTGACATCCATTTCGACTTTAGCATCAATCATCAAGCGCGATTCCACCGTGGAGCGAGCTGGTCGGTGTTCGCCAAAGCACTCCATGTAGACGCGGTTGAAACTGCCGAAATCGCGGGCATCATCCAGCCAAACGCTGACCTTCGCAACGTCAGCCAGTGTGCAGTCGGCTAGGGTCAGGGCCTGTTTCAGGCGCTCAAACACTTGACGAGTCTGGGCTTCAATGCCACCCACGATGACTTGTCCCTGGTCGTCTGTGGGCACCTGGCCCGAGACAAAAACAAAGTCGCCAGCGCGAGTTGCGGGGGACAGCGGACGTGCCAGACGATCAGAGGCCATCGGTGCCTGTCCCAACATTTCAACATTCGACATGAAACACTCCAGTTGTAAAAAAATTACATAAACATAGGAAAAACACGCTTGACATTTAAAAAAACGACAAGTAGCATCAATAATTGTAATGTTATTACTTCAGGAGTCAATATGCAATTCGACCTGGTGGACCTTTCGCAGTCTACGTTTTCCATGTCCTCTTCTTCCAATCGTTGGGGAAGACGACGTTGGCTCGGTCTCGTGGTTTTGACTGGCGCCTTGACTGTCACGCTGGCGGGTACAGCCATTGCGGCACCGGCCAAAGGTGGCGCAGCCAACCTAGCCATGGTCGGCGAGCCGCAGGGCCTGGATCCCATGACCAGCACGGCCGATCTGGTCGGCACCATCATGCAGCACGTCTACGAGCCGCTGTATACCTTTGATGCCAACTGGAACATCGCTCCCATGCTGGCCGAAAGTATGCCAGTGGTCTCCAAGGATGGGCTGACCTACAGCATCACCTTGCGCAAAGGTGTGATGCTGCACAACGGCCGGGAATTGAACGCCGAGGACGCGGTGGCCTCGCTCAATCGCTGGATGGAAGTGTCCCCGCGCGGCAAGGCTGTCGGCAAGGAAGTTGCCTCGCTGACCGTCAAGGGTGCGTATGGCCTTGAGCTCAAACTCAAGACTTTGTATGCTCCCTTGCTCGCCCAACTGGCCTTACCCAGCGGCATGGCTGTCATCATGGCCAAAGAGAGCATTGCTCCACAATTAAAAGACTTCATTGGCACCGGCCCCTACAAATTCAAGGAGCGCAAGCCAGACCAATACACCGTGCTGGTGCGCCATGACGCTTACAGCGCACGCAAGGAGGCGCCGAGCGGTTATGCCGGCCGTCGTGAAGCGCTGCTCGACGAGCTGCGCTTTATTCCGGTGCCCAATGCCAATACCCGGGTCGAGGGGGCTTTGTCGGGGCAATTCCAGTACGCTGACTTGCTGCCGGTGGACGCCATTGGGCGGGTGGAAAAGGCCGGCGCTGCCGTGGTGCCGATCGTCACCAAGAATTTCGGTTTCCCTTACATCGTTTTCAACACCAAAGAGGGGGTGATGGCGTCCCAGGCCATGCGCCGTGCTGTTCAGGCCGCTTCAGGTCCCGGTGAAATGCTGGCCGGCGGTTTTGGCGACAACCGCTTTTTTGTCGTGGAGCCGAACTTCTTCCCCAAGGGCACACCTTACTACTCAGCTGCCGGTGCCGAGCTGTACAACCAGCGTAATCCGGGCATGGGCAAGGAACTCGCTGCCAAGGCGGGCTACACCGGCCAGCCGATCCGCATCATGGCCAGCCGCCAGTACGAGTTCCACTACAACATGGCACTGGTCATGGCAGAGCAGCTGAAGAAAGCCGGTTTCAAGACCGATTTGCAGGTGGTCGATTGGGCCACTCTGGTGCAGCGCCGCAATGATTCCAAGTTATGGGATGTTTACTTCACGCATTCCGGCCTGTTTCCGGAGCCCATGCTGTCGCCTCCGCAGCTTGGTGACGGGGCCCCGGGCTGGTGGAACACTCCGGCAAAAAAGGCCACCCTGGCCGCCTTTAACCAGGAAACCAATCTGAGTAAACGTGGCCCGCTGTGGGGCAAGGTACAAGAAACCGTGTATGACGAAGTGCCCTTCATCGAGGTTGGCAAGTTCAACGCCTTGTCAGTGCGCTCGGCCAAGCTGGAGGGCTATACCCCCGCGATCTGGCCGTTCTTCTGGAACACCGGCCTGAGCAAATAAGGGACGACACAGACCATGCGGTTCTTGATCAATCGGCTGGCGGGTGCCGCAATGGTTCTGGTGATCGTGGCGGTGCTCGTCTTCCTGCTGACGCACCTGGCTTCGGGTGACCCGATGGCGCTGATGCTAGGGGATCAGGCCACGGTTGAAGATGTTGCCAAGGCCCGCACCCAGTACGGCCTGGACAAGCCGCTACCGACGCAGTTCGTGTTGTGGGTGGGGGAGTTGTTGCAGGGTAACTTGGGGCAATCCATCTTCCTGCAGCGGCCGGTGGCGCAAGCTTTGATGGAGCGTGCCGAGCCCACGCTGTTTCTGGCCTTATTTGCGGTCGCTATTGCCGCTGCGATTGGCGTGCCTTGCGGCATGGCGGCAGCCATCTGGCGCGGTAGTTATACCGACCAGTGGTTGAGTGGCGTGGCCATGCTGGGGGCAAGTATTCCAAGCTTCTGGATGGGTCTGATCCTGATCCAGTTTTTTGCCGTTTACCTGGGCTGGTTCCCGGCGTCCGGCTATGGCGATCCGGGCATGGGCCTGGGGGCCCGCCTGTACCACCTGATCCTGCCTGCTTCTGTGCTGGGGCTGTTGAATTCGGCGCTGATCATTCGATTCACGCGCGCTTCAATGCTGGACATTCTGGGCGAAGACTTTGTTCGTACCGCGCGGGCGAAGGGTTTACCGGAGCGGGTCGTGATGTTCAAGCATGTGCTTCGCAACGCCCTGGTGCCCATCATCACCGTACTCGGCTTAACCGTGGCCCTGATGGTTGGCGGTACCGTGGTCACTGAGACCGTGTTCAACCTGCCCGGTGTCGGCAATCTGGTGGTGCGCGCCGTGCTGCGCCGGGACTACCCGGTCATTCAGGGCACCTTACTGGTGATTGCAAGTATTTATGTGTTGATCAATCTGCTGATTGATTTACTCTACACGCTGGCGGATCCGCGGATCCGGTTGGGGGGCGGATCATGAGCCGTACTGCAGAATTTTTGAGTCGGCGGTTTCCGCTCCTGGTGCCCGTCTTGCGACGCCTTTTTGCGCGCAAAGTCGTGCTGATGGCCGCCCTCATGCTGCTGCTGGTGGTGATAGTGGCCACCGTCTATCCCTGGTTGTCGGATGCCGACCCGAATGCCATCAACGTGACAGAACGCCTTAACGCCCCGTCCTCGACGCATTGGGCTGGTACCGATGAGTTGGGACGCGACGTGTTGCTGCGCATTGTGCATGGTGCGCGCTATTCTTTGCTGATTGGTTTTGTGACGGCTGCTGGGGCTGTTCTGCTGGGAACCCTGATGGGGGTGCTGGCCGGATTTTTCCAGCGACTGGATGCGCCCTTGATGCGTGTGGTGGATGCGATGATGTCCTTCCCCGACATCCTGCTGGGTATTGCCCTAGTGTCAATTCTGGGGGTGTCCTTGTGGAACGTGATGCTGGCGCTGGTCATCGTTTACACCCCGCGGGTAGCGCGGGTGGTACGTGCGGCCACCCTGGTGCTGCGCGAATTGCTGTTTGTCGATGCCGCCCGCGCACTGGGCGTGCGCACCCCGCTGATTTTGTGGTCGCACATCCTGCCCAATCTGATGTCGCCGGTGCTGGTGCAGGTCACCTTCATCTTTGCCTATGCCATTCTGGCTGAGGCCGGGCTGTCTTTTCTGGGCGTGGGTGTGCCACCAGATATCCCAACCTGGGGCACCATGATTGCCGGCAGCCTGGAGTATTCCGACCGGGCCTTCTGGACCATCCTGTGTCCGGGCGTGGCGATCGTGTTGACAGCGGTGTCGCTGCAAATGCTCGGTGATGGCGTGCGCGACCTGCTCGATCCCAAATTGAAAAAGGCCGTATGAGCACTGACCTTGACTTGGCGCCACGCCTGGATGTACGTGGCCTGTCCACCTCTTTTGCCACCGATGCCGGCCGCATTCAAAGCGTGGCGGATGTTTCTTTTCATATTGCGCCCGGCGAGACTTTAGCGCTGGTTGGTGAGTCCGGCTCGGGCAAGTCAGTGACCAGTCTCACGCTGATGGGCTTGCATGCCAAGACCTCGCAGGCCCGCGTCGACGGCGAAGCCTGGTTCGTGCGCCGCGATGGGCAGCGCGTCGACCTGTTGGCGCTGCCCGAGGATGACTTGCGCCAACTGCGCGGCAACGAGATGGCGATGATTTTCCAGGAGCCCATGACCAGTCTGAACCCGGTGCTGACGATTGGCGAGCAGATCGCAGAATCGGCCCGTTTGCATCTGAAGATGGACCGAACCGCTGCGCTGGCGCATGCGTTGCGCATGCTCGAACTCGTCGAGATACCGGCGGCCGCCCGCCGTCTGCACGAGTACCCGCACCAACTCTCCGGCGGTATGCGCCAGCGGGTCATGATCGCACTGGCGGTGGCCTGCAACCCGACACTGCTGATTGCCGATGAACCCACCACGGCTCTGGATGTCACGATTCAGGCGCAAATATTGGCATTGATGGGCCGATTGTTGAAAGAAACCCGCATGAGCTTGCTGTTCATTACCCACAACCTGGCGGTGGTTGCGCAATATGCGGACACGGTGGCGGTGATGTACTCTGGTCGTGTCGTCGAAACGGCCCCCGTGCAGAGACTCTTTGCCCAGCCACAGCACCCTTATACCCGTGGTTTGCTGGCCTGCTTGCCGGGCGTGGCGAGGCGTCGCGCACTGGAAAGTGGTGGCACATTGGGGCGGCGACCACGTCTGGTCGCCATCCCCGGCCAGGTGTCAAGCCCGTTCGATCCCCCTTCGGGTTGTGCCTTTGCGCCACGCTGCGCAGAGCGTCAGCCGGGCTGCGATGCCCAAATGCCACCGCTGGTTACGCAGGGGGACCGGCTCAGTGTGCGCTGTATCCGGGTTCACTCCAATGAAGCGCGAGAGGCGGCCACATGAGCACGCCAGATATCCTGCTTGATGTCCAGGGCTTGAGCAAGTACTTCGGTGCTGGCAGTCACCCGGTGCGGGCTGTCGACGATGTGAGTTTTGCCATTGTTCGCGGCGAAACCCTGGGGCTGGTGGGTGAGTCGGGCTCGGGCAAGAGCACCATTGGCCGCTTGTTGACGCGGCTGTTGGACCCGACGGCCGGTCAGATGGTTTACCGGGACGAGGCGCAGCTTGGCGACGGCCAGGCCGTTGATTTAGCCACGCTGTCACAGGCTCAGTACCGCCCGCTGCGCTCGAAAATCCAGATCATCTTTCAGGACCCCTACGCCAGTCTCAATCCGCGCATGCGGATTCGACAGGTGCTGGCCGAGGCGCTGGACACCCATGGGCTGGCCAAAGGCGCGCAACGTCTGCTGCGTATTCATGCCTTGCTGGAGCAGGTGGGTTTGCGGTCGGAGCATGCCGAACGTTTTCCGCATGAGTTCTCGGGCGGGCAACGTCAACGCATTGGTATTGCCCGGGCGCTGGCGGTGGAACCCAACTTCATTGTGGCTGACGAACCGCTGTCGGCGCTGGATGTCTCCATCCAGGCGCAGGTGGTGAACTTGCTGGGGGAGCTCAAGGAGCAGCTCCAGCTCACGATGCTGTTCATTTCCCATGACCTCGACGTGGTGGAGTACCTGTGTGACCGCGTGGTGGTGCTGTACCTCGGACGGGTCATGGAGATCGCACCCACGGCAGCCCTTTACGCGCAGCCCCAGCACCCCTATACCCAGGCCTTGCTGGCCGCAGCCCCGATTCCCGACCCGGCCCAGCGGCGACAGATTCCTTTGCTGCACGGCGATGTGCCCAGCCCTGCCAATCCGCCGTCGGGCTGCGTTTTCCGAACCCGCTGTCCGCATGCGATCGATCTTTGTGCCAGTGCCGCGACGCCTTTGCGCGAAGTGCGGCCTGGCCACTGGAATGCCTGCTGGCGCAATGACCTTAAGAGTACACCATGACCCCTGATTTCACCCTTGATCACAGTTACAAGAGCTATCCCTTCAACGCCACGCCGTGCCGGTCCAGTGAATTGGCCGGCAAGGGCTGGAACCTGCTGGCTAACGACCTGCCATTTCCATTGGCGGTCATCCATCGCAGCGCCTTGCGCCACAACGTGGCCTGGATGCAGGACTATGCCAAGCGCAAGGGCGTGGCACTGGCACCGCATGGCAAGACCACCATGTCGCCCCAGCTGTTTCAGATGCAGTTGGCGGGCGGCGCCTGGGGCATGAGCTTTGCCACCCTGTACCAGGTGTCTGTGGGCGTCGAGGCAGGGGCGCGCCGCATCATCATCGCCAACCAGGTGGTGTGTGATGCTGATTTTGACGCGCTGGCCACTTTGCTGACCCGCCACCCGGATCTGCGCGTCTGGTTTTTGGTGGACTCCGTGGCGCAACTTGCCCTGATTGAAGACTGGGCCAGCCGCCGCGCTGCCACGATGCCCTTTGATGTCCTGCTGGAGATGGGCATACCAGGTCAGCGTACCGGCTGTCGCACACTGGAGGAAGCGCTGCATCTGGCGCAAAAAATCGCGGCATCCCCAGCCGTTCGCTTCGGCGGTATTGAGTGTTACGAAGGCGGCGTGGCGACTTGTGACAGCGCGCACGATGTGCGTGAAGTCACAGCCCTGGTGCGCCGGGTCACCGAAGTGGCCAAGGCTTGCGATCAGCAAAACCTGTTTGAAGATGCCGAACTGTTGATCACCGCGGGCGGCTCTGCGGTGTTTGACCTGGTGATTCCGCTGCTGCGCCTGCAAGATTTGCAACGCCCGATGCTGGGCGTCTTGCGTTCGGGCTGCTACATCACGCATGACCATGGCAACTATGCGCGCTTTTTGCGGCTTGTGGAGCAACGCGAAGGACTCGACGCTTCGCTGCGGCCGGCGCTGGAGGTCTGGACCATGGTGCAGTCCGTGCCCGAGCCCGGCCTGGCTTTGCTCACCTGCGGTAGGCGCGATGTGTCTTATGACCTGGAAATGCCACTGCCGCAGCGTCATGCCGTGCGCGCCTGCAGGCAGGTCAATGCCGTTCCTGCCGACTGGAAAATAAGCGCCCTCAACGACCAGCACGCTTACCTGCGGTTCAACCCGGCCGGCTTGATTCCGCAAGTCGGCGACCGTGTCAGCCTGGGGATTTCCCACCCCTGCACCACGTTTGACAAATGGCGCTGGTTGCCCCTGGTGGAAGAAGACGGGGCCATCACCGGCGCGGTTGCCACCCGGTTTTGACTCGTTTGTCCATGATGACCTCAACCCAAGGTTTGTTGCAGCAGATGCTTGTGAGGCTGCCGGACCTGCCGGCGGCCCAATGCAAAGTGGTGCATGTGATCCTGGCGGACCCCCAGGGGGCCGCCCGTGCCACGGTAGAGCAACTGGCCCTGCAAGCCCGGGTGTCCATGCCGACCGTGGTTCGCACCTGTCGCAGCTTTGCTTATGACTCGGTGCGCGATTTCATGCTGGCCCTGGCGCAGGATCTGGCGGTTTCGGGTTCGCACCTGCACCGCAGCGTTGCCGACGACGACACCGTCCAGCAAGTGTCGAGCAAGATCATCCAGGCGGCCGTGGCCTCGCTCAGTGAACTGGGTCGCCGCCTCGACACGGCGATGATCGACCGTGTGGCTGAAAAACTGGCGCAGGCCCGGCGCATTGACTGTTATTCGGTGGGGGCTGCCTCGACCTTCATGGCCAATGAATTACAAAGCCGTCTGTTTCGCCTGGGCCGCCCGTCCAATGCGATTTTCGACGCCCATCAGCAATTGGTCTCGGCCAGCACCCTTGGTACGGACGGCGTGGCCTTTGTCATTTCGCATGTTGGGCGCATGCCCTATACGCTGGAGGCGGCCAAGTTCGCGCGCGCCCAGGGAACCACCGTGATTGCGATGACGCAACCCGATACCCCGTTGGCCAAAATTGCCGACCTGGTGTTGGGGATTTCCGTTCCGCCCGATGCGGTGATGCGTGTCGGGACTGAAGCTTATCTGGCCCATTTGCTGGTGATCGAGATTTTGATGGTGCGCCTGGCGCAACGGTTGGGCCCGCAGGTGGCCTTCGGCTTGCATCAATTCAAACAATTGCTGCAGCGGCATGGTTTTGACAGTGCCGAGTATGCAGGCAGTACCGACTTTGAAACGATCCAGACTGACCCGGGTCGCACGCCCCATAACACCCAGCAACCGAATTGACATGACACGCGCAACTTTACTGAAAAACGGATTGATCGTCGCGGGCGACAACACGCCGGCCTGGCGCGGAGACCTGCTGATGGCCGGCAACCAAATTGTGGCTATGGCCGCGCCTGGACAGATCGGGGCCGAGGTACTGGCCCGGTTCACGCTGCCGATGGATGCGTTCGACTGCACGGGCAAAGTGATTGCGCCAGGCTTCATCGATGTCCACACCCATGACGACGCGGCCGCGCTGGATGCCCCCGACATGCTGCCCAAACTGTCGCAAGGGGTCACCACGGTTGTGACCGGCAATTGCGGTATCTCGCTGGTGCCCATGATGACCACCGAGCCNNCACCGGCGCCCTTGTCGCTGCTGGGGCGCCAGCAGTTTCGATTTGGCGGCATGCAGGCGTATGCAGACGCCATCGATGCCATCCAGCCGGGTGTTAATGTGGCTGCGCTGGTGGGACATACCACGCTGCGGATGTGCCATATGAAGCAACTCGATCAGCCTGCGCAGGCCGATGAACTGGCGGTGATGGTGGCGGATCTGGAGCAGGCCATGGCGGCGGGCGCGCTGGGCTTGTCTTCCGGTGTTTTTTACCAGGAAGCGTTTGCGGCAGACCTGAGCGAGTTGAGCGCATTGGCATGCGCTGCCGCCCGTGCTGGCGGCATTTATGCCACCCACATCCGCGATGAAATGGCCGCTATTTTGCCGGCCCTGCAGGAGGCGGCACTGACCGCACGGCAGGCTGGTTTGCCCCTGGTGTTGTCGCACCACAAATGCGCCGGGCCGGCCAACTGGGGGCGCACGCGCGAGACCCTACCGCTGATCGAGGCCTTGGCCCGGGAGCAGGAGATTGGCATGGACGTCTACCCCTACACCGCGGGTTCGACGGTGTTGCGCGAAGACCTGGTGGATGGTGTCATCGATATTCTGATCACCGGCAGTTCTACCTATCCCGCGATGGCAGGCCGTTACCTCGCCGACATCGCACGCGACTGGGGTATGCCGCAGCAGGAGGCCTGTCGCCGGCTCATGCCGGGTGGGGCGTGCTATTTTCAAATGCGCGATGACGACGTTGAGCGTGTCATCACCCACCCGCTGTCCATGATTGGCTCTGACGGTTTGCCGCACGACGAGAGGCCGCACCCGCGCCTGTGGGGTACGTTCCCACGTGTCTTGGCGAGCTACTGGCGTGAAAAAGGGGTGCTGCAACTGGAGCAGGCCATTCACAAAATGACGGGCTTGTCGGCGCGGCGCTTCAAACTGGACGGGCGTGGCAATCTGCGAGTGGGTTACAGCGCCGATATCGTGGTGTTTGATCCCCAGCTTGTCAAAGACCTGGCGAGCTTTGAGAAGCCCATGCAGTTCAGTGCCGGCATTGAGCAGGTGTGGGTCAATGGGGTTTTGAGTTACACCGCCGGGCAGCGCGGCACCGGTCTACGTGCCGGACGCTTCCTGAAACGTGGCGCCAACCCGGCGCAGCAGACCACATGACCTGTGCTGAAACCTTGCCTTTCGTTGGCGTGGACTGGGGTACCACGCATCGCCGTGCCTACGTCCTGGACGCCGCCGGCGATTGCGTCGAGTCGTACGCCGACGATGACGGGGCGCTGGCCTGCCAAGGTCGATTTGGTCCGGCCTTCGCGGCCGTGGTGCAGGCATTGAAGGTACAGCCGTCTCGTGTGGTGATGTCGGGCATGGTCGGCAGTGCCATGGGCTGGCAAGAAGTCCGCTATCTCGATCCCTCGGTTGCCCTGTACGAACTGCCCGCGCATCTGGCCCGCGTCAAGGACAGCAGCAGTGCGGTCGCGGCGGCCATCGTGCCTGGCTACTGCGTGCGTGACCAGTTCAATCAGCCCGATGTGATGCGCGGCGAAGAGACCCAACTGCTGGGGGCCTGGTCATTGGGCCACCTCAGTGGCTGGTTTTTACTGCCCGGCACACACTGCAAATGGGTCGAAATCAAGGATGGCCGCATCGTGCAGTTGCGCACCTACATGACGGGTGAGCTGTTTAGCCTTTTGCGTCAATACGGGACTCTGGCCGCGGCGGCTGGTAGCCAGGCAGGCCAGCCGGCGTGGAGCCCGTCGGCCTTTGCCGAGGGTGTGCACGCTGCGCGCCATGGCACCCTGAGCCACCTGTTGTTCAGCGCGCGCTCCAGGGTCGTTTGCGGTGACATGCCAGCGGCCAGCGCGTCGGCCTATTTGAGTGGTTTGCTGATTGGCAGTGAGCTGCACGATGTGATGCGTGATTCGACGGTGGCCTCAGCCTCGGCCACCTTTAAATTGATCGGCTCGCCTGAACTTGCCCGGCATTACCAGGAAGCTGCGGACCTACTCGGGCTCAAGTTTGAGTTGATTAATGCGCAGGTAGCCTACATCGCCGCGCTGGCCTATCTGCAAAGGAAATGTACATGACAAGCAAAACTCCCCAGACCTTGTTGATGAAAGCCCGGCGCTTGCCCTTGGTGGCCATCTTGCGAGGCCTCACGCCAGCTAACGCAGCCGCAGTGGGGTTAGCCCTGATGGAGAGTGGTTTTCGAATTATTGAGGTGCCACTGAATCGCCCTAGCGCATTGCAGTGCATCGAGATTCTGTCACGCGAACTGAACGACGAAGCCCTAGTGGGTGGGGGCACCATGTTGACGCTAGACGACGTACAGGCAGTCCATGACGCCGGTGGACGACTGGCGGTGTCACCGAATTGCGACACCCGAGTAATTGCACGGGCTGTCGATCTAGGCATGTTATCGGTGCCCGGGATTGCTACACCT
Organism: Rhodoferax sp. UBA4127; assembly: GCA_002381045.1. Lineage (GTDB taxonomy): Bacteria > Pseudomonadota > Gammaproteobacteria > Burkholderiales > Burkholderiaceae_C > Rhodoferax. Next base: position 12,853 of record DFWT01000019.1, on the reverse strand, counting down.
ACCGAGGCATTCAACGGAATACAGGCTGGCGCCCATGCCCTAAAGATTTTTCCGGCAGAGATGATAGGCCAAAGGGGCTTGAAGGCGCTCAAATCGGTGCTACCTACCCACATTGAGCTCTGGCCAGTCGGTAGCATCAGCCCGGAAAGCCTGAGGCCCTGGATGGCTGCCGGTGCTACTGGATTTGGCATCGGTAGTCAACTGTTCACGCCGAACACATGTGCTGCCGATGTTCTAACCAGGGGCAAGATGTTTATTCAGGCTTGGCACAATGCATCCGGTTTAGCAATGTGATATTGGCAATGATTTAGGTCTTTTGATAGTGGAAATTCTATTGAGGTTGCCCTTGCTTTTTGGACTCCTTGAATAAGTCTTTTCGGCGGTCTTGAGCGACCGCTCCTGCGACACCAGTTTGTAAAACTGACCGACAGCTACGGGTCTTGACGAGTCAACCGCCGTCGCTGGATGCCGAGCGCTGAGGTGAATGTCAGTTCTGGAGAAATTTGTCAACCCGGATCGCAGCGTAACCTGTCGGTCGCGGCGAAGACTTGGATTGCATGGGTTTCTCGGAACCAGTCATTGGCGTCGCGGGTCCACTTCACTCTGGCGTCAAAAATCGTCACCAATGGGATGGACGCTCCCACCTTAAACGGCATCGAAATGTGCCAAAGTGCGGGGGGGGTGTTTACCGTCCATCAGAATGGACTTGAAGCGACTTCCCCAATTGGCTCCAGTGCAACAACGTTCATACCGCCAAAGTATCGGCTCATTCCAACAAGACATTGGACGGTGCTTGAGACAGGACCGAAGATGCAAACTCGATACCAGGATAGACACTTGTGCAGAGGCCCTGCCAACTCGGTCCTTTTGTCAAATGCTGCGTTCTCGCTGGTAACAGCCTTTGTCATTGGCATCGTTCGAAAAACAATTCCAGCAAGTGAATATGGAGAGTGAAATGCAACAGAAATTTAGTGCTAAGAAGTCCGTGCTCGCCGTGTCGATCAGCCTGGCCCTGGGAATGGGCCTTGGTGCTTGCGGTGGCAGTGACGGAGATAGCGGCTCTACGGCGCCGATTGACCAGGTTCTCGCCTCGATCCAGACCCTGCCGTCGGTCAAGGACATCCCCTTCGCCAGCCCTGAACCAGCAACCTGCCCGACGACGAGCCATCCTTTCAACACGATGCTTTGCTCGATCGGCTCCGCCGTCAATGCCGATGGGAGCATCAACTACAACTCCGACGGATCATCGCCTATCGACCTCAAGGCATTGGGTTATACGGAAAAGGAATTCTTCCAGTCCGGCAAGGCCAATGTCTACGATGTCGACGCCACCACAGAGCGCGCAGTCGTACGCTCCTCAGGCAACCCGTACACCACGCGCCTGCTGGTACGTTAANNTATGCGACCAAATTCTCCGGCCGCGTGTACATTGAAATCCTGAACGCCTCGAACAGCTACGACATCGAAAATACCTGGCGTCGCAGCTGGCAATATATGATGAGCAAGGGCGACGCTTATATCGGCATCACCTCGAAGGCTCTGACTGGCAATGCGCTGAAGAAATTCGACGCGACACGTTACGCTGACATCAACTGGCAGGTTGGCGGCAAGGATGAAAACGGTCTGTTCTGGGACATGCTGAGCCAACTTGGCACCCAGCTGCGCCAGTCCGACGCCAAAATCCTCGGCACGCTCAAGCCCGCGTACCTATATCTGACCGGCGAATCCCAGTCCGGCTTCTACATGAACACCTACCTTACTGCCTTCTCGGACCGGATCGAGAAAGCCCGCGCCGACGGACAACCGTTGTTTGATGGCTACCTCAACGGCGTAGGTCCTGCGTTCACGTTCATCAATAGCGACGTCACCGCACGGTATCCAACCAAGATCTATCAGCCGACCAAGGTACCTCACATCGTCTACATGTCGGAAAACGAAAACCGCATGTATGACGGCGCGAAGGACGGCATACCCGGCATGGCCCCACCCATGGTGCCCTACACCCGGCGCGCCGACTCGAGCACCGCGACCGACAAGTTCCGCATGTATGAATTCCCTGGTACACCGCATACCGACCCGGTTACCAAGATCCTGCCGATCAACACCGAGATCGTCAAGGCCGGGGGCTCCGCACGCAAAGCGAAGGTCTACTACCTAGACCCGACAACGGGAATCCAGCAGGAACATGACGACCTACAGCTGACCGAGTTCGTCCATGCGATGCAGGAGAATATCCATAGCTGGGCTGCGAATGGTACGGCCGCACCAGCGGCGGCTACCAAGTGGATGACATACACGACCACGATCGGCGCCAATAACGCTACGATGTACAACCCGGCACGCGATGTAAATGGCAATGCGCTCGGCGGCGTACGATCGCCGCTGATCGACATGCCGCTGTATCGGTTCTATGGCCAGATGCAGACAGGTGCAACCACATACGCGTCAAGCGATGCCGGTTCGATGGGCAAGCTCCCCGATACGACAATCAACTCGCTCTATAGCGGTAGCTGCAACACCTATCTGAGCAAGTTCAACACGGCGGCCGATGCAGCGGTGACCGGCCGCTATCTAGTCAAGTCCGATGCAGACAATTTGAAGATTTGGGCGGTGACGAAGGGCAACACGGTGACATGGGCCGACGGCAAGACATGTAACTGATGAACAGGCAACAGACCGGAAGGTCTGTTGCCTCTGAATTGGCTTGTCAACACGATAAAACCGTTTCGTGGGTATAACAGTTGAACTGACGAGGAGGAAACGGTGTTGCCTGATCGTCAATTTTCTGTCCCTTCAGGCAGGCCGAGATAATGCGGTTATATGATCTCTTCCGCTGCTCTGTTGGCGGCCAACCGGAAAATTTAATCATCGTCCTTGTCTGACTGCTCCGGAGTTTCTGGCATCGGTGGCGAACGGCCGGTTACGGCCAAATCCAAGGTCAGCTTTTGACATTCCGCCGGGTTTTATGCGGTTCTGGTGATCGTCGGGTATGGGTCTGAAACTGAAGTTCACACCGGCGAACGTCCAGCACCCCGGCATCCGGCAGGAGTAGACCCATACCGGGCATTCACCGGAGCCGCATAGGCACCACCGGAAAGTGGGAAAGCCGACCTTCAGTTTTGTCGGCAGCAGTCGATCACGGTCGGTGCCAAAAACTTGGAAGCAGTCAGCCAGACGGGGGGTTTCAATTTTCTTGGCTCTGCGGCTCCTGGGCAGCGCTAGCGGGTCTACAAAAGTTCAAATTTCTCGCCTGAGCCCTGACATTGGCGCCGGTGGAAAACTGTCAGCTGATAATGGATTTCAAACCTGATCCACAATGGGATTGCGCAAGATTCCAATGGCTTCGATTTCGACTTCGCAGACATCTCCTGGCTTCATGAACCTCGGCGGAGTTCGGGTCCAGCCTACACCTGCGGGCGTACCGGTTACAAGGACATCACCAGGCGCTAGCGTGAATATGGTTGATGCGTAATTTATGAGCTTGGCAATGCCGAAATTCATATACCCCGTGTGGCTGGACTGAACCACTTCACCGTTTATTCGAACTTCAATATTCAGTTGACGATTTGGGGCAATTTCATCCGAAGTCACCATCCAGGGACCGAATCCACCCGTGCATTCGAAGTTTTTTCCCGAAGCGATTTGCTTTGCATGGGTTTGCCATTCACGAACACTGGCATCGTTGTAACAGGCATAACCGGCGATATGTTCAAAAGCCAGGCCCTCTGGAATATCGCGACCACCCTTGCCAACAATGACCGCCAATTCCCCCTCCCAATCCAACGAATCGGAGACTCGTGGACGAACGATTGGCTGCTCATGCGCGCTTTGTGACCGCCAAACTCGCAAAAAGATCGGGGGTTGCTCAGCGACATCACATGGTCGACCCAATGCATATTGCTCTTGGTCCATGTAATTGCGAAGAGCGCAAATAATCTTCTCGGGACGGGGAATCACCGGCAGGTAAGTGATGTCGGAAAGTTTGGCGTCCGACACGCGCCCTTTTATGTCTTCGGCAGCATGCAAATAGCCGCCTGCAGCAATGTAGTCTGCCAAAGTTGGATATTGAGTTTTAGCCTTGCCAAGATCCACAACTTCGTCGCCTACGGCAACCCCCCAAGTTTCACGACCGTCTAGGATGAATGACAAGAGTTTCATGTTCGGCTCCGAATTCTGGATGTTCAAGTCAGCGCCAAGTACCACTGCAGGTAAGGGACCCCGAGAAACAGAAGAAAGCCGAGAAAGATCAAGCCAAAAATTGCACCCAATCGCCAGAAGTCGAGCCGATTGATGTACCCGCTTCCGTAGTAGATCGCACTGGGTCCACTGGCATAGGGTGTTAGCAAACAACTCAGTCCGGAGGTGTAACAAAGCAGCATGGCAACCGTTTTCAGAGGCATATCAGGGACTGCTACGACTGCGGCCAAGAATACCGGAAGCAAAGCTGTGGCATGGGCGGTCAAACTGGCAAACATGTAATGAACCAGGAAGTACACCGCGACCATCAGGACAACGACGGTCATGATGGGCAGACCTTGCATCAGTCCAGAAGTGGATGTAGCGAACCACTTCAGAAAGCCCACCATCTTGAGCCCATCAGCCAACGCCACCAAGGTGCCGAACCAGATCAGCATGTTCCAAGCCTGACGGTATCCCAACACATCATCCCAGGTAATGACGCCCGTCAGAATCATCGCCACGAAAATCACAATTGCCACCATCGTCGGGTTAATCTGCGTGTCAGCAAATATCCACAAAAGCAAGGCCACCAATGCCAGACCTGCCATGGTCATCTCTTTGGTCGAGATTTTTCCCATTTTTTCCAGAGCTTCCGCTGCCCACTTGTCAGCACCTGCGCTCGACTTGATTTGCGGTGGATACAGCCAGTAGGTGAGCAAGGGAACGGTCAAGAACAGCACCGCACCGAGGGGAAGAACGCCCAGAAACCATTCACGCCATGAAACACTGATCTTGAGCGTTTTGCTTACGAGTTCAAGACCAAGCAAATTTGGAGCGTTGGCTGTCAAGAATAAAGTGCTGGTCACTGCGCAAGTGGCCATTCCCACCCACATCAGATACGCGCCCATCTTGCGTGATGTCTCCCCAGGACGTGATTCGAAGATTTCCGGGATATTTCTGATGATGGGGTAGATAGTGCCGCCACTGCGCGCGGTGTTCGATGGCATGAAAGGAGCCAGACAGAATTCTGAAATGGCGACCGCATAGCCTAAACCGAGCGTGCGCTTGCCCAGGACCTTGACCAAGTTCAATGCTACACGTCGCCCCAAGCCTGTCTTCTCGTAACCCAGGCCAAACATGTAGGCAATGAAGATCAGCCAGATCGTGCTGTTGGAGAACCCGGACAGCGCCCAATTGATGGTTGCAGAGGGCTTGTCGCCCACCAACTGAAGAACAGACGCAACACAGATTCCCAGCAATCCAATGATGGAGCCCGGTATAGGTTCCAGTATCAAAGCTACGATGACGGCCATGAACATGGCAAAGTAGTACCAACCGACCGTTGGCAGTCCCTTTGGTACCGGCATGGCGATCAATGCGGCCCATACCGCCAAGGGAATCAACACATTGGTCCAAAAATTTTTGTTCATGGTGTTACCTCGCTATTTGATAAATCTGACGTGACTCTGATTTGGGTGTTGCAACTCAGCTTCACATGATGAAACACTAGCGCACACGGGCGTTCGCATCCGCCACAGTGAGCGCGGTCATGTTGACGATGCGTCGCACAGTGGTACTGGCAGTGAGCACATGCACTGGTTTGGCCGCACCCAAAAGCACTGGACCGATGGCGATATTGCCCCCGGCCGCCGTTTTGAGCAGGTTGTAGCCAATGTTGGCGGCGTCAATGTTCGGCATTACCAGCAGGTTTGCATCGCCATGTAATGTGCTGTTGGGCATCAGTGCAATGCGGGATGTGTCGTCAAGAGCAACGTCACCATGCATTTCACCGTCCACTTCCAGCCACGGTGCCTGTTGATGCAGCAGCACCAGGGTCTGGCGCATCTTGACGGCGCTGGGTTCATTACTTGTCCCGAAGTTGGAGTGACTCAGCAGTGCGGCCTTGGGTTTGAAGCCGAACCTAAGCATTTCCTCGGCAGCCATGATGGTGATCTTTGCCAATTCCGGGGCGGTGGGATCGTAGTTGACATGGGTGTCCACCACAAACACCTGCCGACCCGGCAACATCAAGCCGTTCATGCAGGCATAGATCTGGACATCGTCCTGGGCATCGGCACCCTTGCGTTTGCCTACGACCTGGTCAATATATTGAAGGTGCAACGCCGTTGTTCCCCAGGTACCGCAAATCATGCCGTCCACATCTCCCTTGTGCAGGAGCATGGAGCCGATCAGGGTCAGACGTCGCCGCATCTCGATCTTGGCGACTTGTACCGTGATGCCTTTACGTTCGGTCATGCGGTGGTAGGTCTGCCAGAAGTCACGATAGCGGTGGTCGTTTTCCACATTGACCACGCTGTAGTCACGTCCCGCTTCAAGCCTCAGACCAAACTCTTCAATGCGTTCGGCAATGACGGCTGGGCGCCCGATGAGTGTTGGCAGCGCAATACCCTCGTCGACGACGATCTGTGCCGCACGCAATACACGCTCATCCTCACCTTCTGCAAAGGCCACTCGTTTATTGAGCGCCTTCTTGGCCGCGCTGAAGATGGGCTTCATGGTCGTGCCCGATGCGTAGACAAAGCTTTGCAATTTCTCGCGGTAGGCGTCCATGTCCGTGATGGGACGTAGCGCAACACCGCTGTCCGCAGCTGCCTTAGCAACCGCTGGAGCAATTTTCATCATCAGCCGTGGATCAAACGGCTTGGGAATCAGGTACTCGGGGCCAAACGCCAAATCTTCTCCCGCGTAGGCCGCGGCAACCACTTCGCTTTGCTCGGCCTGCGCCAACTCCGCAATGGCGTGTACCGCCGCGATTTCCATTTCCACCGTGATGGTGGACGCCCCTGCATCCAGTGCCCCGCGGAAAATATAGGGAAAACACAGGACGTTGTTGACCTGATTAGGGTAGTCGGTACGCCCAGTTGCCATGATGGCATCACCGCGAACCGCCTTGACATCCTCGGGAAGGATTTCTGGTGTTGGATTGGCCAGGGCAAAGATAAGCGGTTTCGCCGCCATGGTCGCAACCATATCGGCCTTCAGGACACCGCCGGCTGACAAACCCAGGAAGATGTCCGCGTTCAATATGGCTTCGCGCAGGGTGCGTGCATCGGTCTTCTGGGCGAATGCGGCCTTGTCTTCATCCATCAGCTCAGTGCGCCCTTGGTACACCACGCCAGCCAGATCGGTTGCAGTGATGTTCTCGCGGGGAATGCCCAGTTTGATCAATAAGCCCAGGCAAGCCAGCGCTGCTGCCCCAGCCCCGGAGGTGACCAGTTTGACTTGTCTGGGATCTTTGCCCACCACCTTGAGGCCGTTCAGGATGGCAGCGCCGACGACAATGGCCGTGCCATGCTGATCGTCATGAAAGACCGGAATCTTCATACGTTCACGCAGTTTGCGCTCAACGTAAAAGCAGTCGGGGGCCTTGATGTCCTCCAGGTTGATGCCGCCAAAGGTGGGTTCCAGCGAGGCAACGATCTCCACCAGCTTGTCCAGATCGTGCTTCTCGTTGATTTCGATGTCAAACACGTCAATGCCGGCAAACTTCTTGAACAGAACTCCCTTTCCTTCCATCACCGGCTTGGCAGCCAATGGGCCAATATCACCCAGCCCAAGCACAGCAGTCCCGTTGGTGATGACAGCTACCAGGTTGCCCCGGCTGGTGTACTTGAACGCGTTGTTGGGGTCCTTGACAATTTCTTCGCAAGGTGCAGCCACACCGGGCGAGTAAGCCAGCGCCAAGTCGTGCTGATTCACCAACTGCTTGGTAGCCGCAATAGCCACTTTGCCCGGGGTGGGAAACTGGTGATAGTTCAGCGCGGCTTCGCGCAGCTGCTTGGTGGCCATTCGGGTCTCCTTCGGAAATTCATGGGCCGAATTCGGACAAACAGCGCTGCTGTAAGGTGCCCGTGTGGCCAGGTTTTTTATGTATATTAGGCACAGCCGGTGCGCTTGTCCGACCGTGCCTGAGCATTGCTTACTTGATGAAGCTGAGTTCTTTGCTGATACGTTCCAGAATAGGCTTCTTTTTCTCGTTGAAGCCAAGCTTGTTCTGTTGAATCAGGTTGTTTCCCTTGGTGTCGATGGAAATGATTAGAGGGCCGAACTCCTTGACGCGGTTCACCCACAGGGTCTCCGGCATGCCCAGGTCCTGCCAATGTGCTTCCTCAATCTCCTCCACCTGCGTGGCCGCCAGTACAGCACAACCGCCTGGGAAAATGGCGTGTACCGCAATGTTCTCCTGACAACCTGCGGCGGTTTCCGGGCCCATGCCGCCTTTGCCAACAATGAGCTTGACGCCAGTTTGTTTGATGAATTCGCGCTCAAACTTTTCCATGCGCATGCTGGTGGTGGGACCGATGGAGACCATTTCAAATTTGCCGTCATCCTTTTTGCGAACGATGGGGCCTGCGTGAAAGATCGCTCCGCCTTCAAGGTTGACCGGTAATTCGCGTCCCTGCTCAATCAGACGGCGATGTGCGACATCGCGGCAGGTCACCAGGCGACCTGTCAGGTACACAACGTCACCGACGTTGAGGTCTTTCAGGTCTTCATCACGGATGGGGGTTGTCAGAATCTTTTTCACAGCACTACTCCTTCATGGGACAAAACTTCGTAGGACATATCGGCGTTGATGCGGATCTTGCCGCGGCGGTGTGCCCAGCAACCTGTGCTCACGGCTACGCCGATGGTGGAAGGGTGACGTGCACTTGATTCGATGTTGACACCCATCACGCTGTTGTTGCCAGTCAGGCCTTGTGGGCCAATGCCGATTTCGTTGAGGCCTTGCTCAAGCAGGTCTTCCATCAGCGCTGCTTTGGCATTTGTACTCTTGGAATCAACCGGCCGCAGGATCGCCAACTTGGAAAGCCGGGCTGCGGTTTCCACCGAGGTGGAAACCCCCACACCAACCAGCAACGGTGGGCAGGCATTCACGCCGCGCTCGGTGATGACGTCCATCACGAACTCCGCAACGCCCTCATAGCCTTGGCCTGGCATCAACACCTTGGCGGCACCCGGCAGGGTGCAACCGCCACCCGCCATATAGACGTCGATGGTGCAACTGTCCAGCGCAGGTGTGATGCGCCAGTCGAGCCAGGGAATCTGCGTGCCGGTGTTGGTTCCAGTGTTCTTTTCATCAAAGGTTTCCACGGCGTTGTGGCGCAGTGGCCCCATCTTGGTGGCACCTTCCGTCGCCCCGCGAAGGATCTCTTCCAGTTCACCAATCAGTGGAAAATTGGAGCCGGCATCAATGAAATACTGAATGACACCGGTATCCTGGCAGCTCGGGCGATTGAGCCGGTCTGCGGCTTCCTGGTTGCTGTGCATTGAATCGTAGATCGACTTCGCCAGCGGGTTGGTTTCCATGGTTCGCAGGTCGGCCAGTTTGCCCTTGACGTCCTTGGGCAATCGCTTGCCAATGTAAGACGTGAATTTGGCCATGGTGTCCGTCAGTGACTGGACCGCTATTTCTTTATCCATTGGGATACTCCTAAAAATGGGGTGGTAAGCAGGGTTTAAAAGATTGGGTGGTACCGTAAACAGGCATCAATGCGCCACGGCATTCGCCGCCAGCCCGGATGGCTTTTGTGAGCGTGACAGAATCAAGGTGGTGATGGCAGAGATCACCAGCAAACCGGCGACAAAGTACAACCCACCGGCAAAGCTTCCGGTCTGGTCCTTAACCCAGCCAATCATGGCCGGTCCGGCAAAGCCACCCAGGTTGCCGATCGAGTTGATGGTGGCAATACCCGTTGCCGCTGCGGCCCCCGTCAAGAAGGTAGTGGGCATGCTCCACAGTGGTGGCTTGGCGCAGCTGATACCCACGTTGACGATGGTCAGGGCGGCAATCAAACCCACGATGCTGTCGGCGGTGGCTGCGATGCCCAAGCCTGCCGCTGCAGTAAGACAGGCAATGATGACGTGCCAGGTGCGCTCGCCGGTGCGGTCCGAATGGCGTGACCACAAGACCATGGCCACCACCGACACGATGGGCGGTATCGCGTTCAGATAGCCTACCGTCATGGAAGACACGCCGAGCTGCTTGATGATTTGCGGGGCCCAGATACCCAAGGTGTACAGGCCCGCAGAGGTGCCGAAGTAAATCAGGGACAGTGCCAACACGCGGGGGTTGGCCAAACCGCTCCAGATGCTCTCATGTGCTTGGTTGCCCTTGCTGGCCGCTTCCGCATTCATGGTCTTGACCAGCCAGTTACGCTCGTCTTCTTTGAGCCAAGTGGCAAGTTCCGGGCGGTCGGTCATGTAGAAGAACACCACCACACCCAACAGCAATGCGGGGATCGCTTCCAGGATAAACATCCACTGCCAACCCGCCAGCCCCATCACGCCATTCATCTCCAGCAATGCCGCAGACAGAGGGGAGCCCAGTGCGGTGGAAATGGGAGCCGCCGCCATGAAGAAGGCAGTTACGCCTGCCCTTTTGCGGGCCGGGAACCAGTAGCTGAGGTACAAAATGATGCCGGGGAAGAAGCCCGCTTCAGCAGCCCCCAACAGAAAGCGCACCACATAAAAACTGGTCGGCCCGGAGACAAAGGCCATGCAGGCCGAAATAATGCCCCAGGTGAGCATCACGCGGGTGATCCAGAGACGCGCACCGAACTTGTGCAATGCAATGTTGGAGGGCACTTCGAACAGAAAGTAGCCCCAGAAGAAAATGCCTGCACCAAAGCCCAGGATAGAGGCGGTAAAGCCCAGATCGCCCTTCATGGTCAGCGCGGCAAAGCCGATGTTGACCCGGTCAATGTAGGCAATGAAGTACAGCAGCATGATGAAGGGCACGATGCGCCAGGTGATGCGGCGCAGTGTGCGCTTCTCTATTTCGGTTTCCATAATGAGTCTCCTCGTTAATATATTGCTTGTGTCGATGGCATCCCACGTCAGACCGCTTGCGTCCCATCTGCCGGTTGCATGCGGTTTGCGCGGGACTGCTGCGGAGTTTAAGGATTCCACTGAGGATAAAATTAACGATTTTGACAAACATTAATTCCAAATAGGAACAAGTGAGCACACCTACTGACTTGGCTTTTTTTACGGCCTTAGTGAAGTTCGGCAGCCTAACTGCCCTCGCGCGCGAGTTCGATGTGACACCTTCGGCTGCCAGCAAATGGTTGGCCAGCTTGGAGCAGCGTCTGGGTGTGCGGCTTATCAATCGAACTACAAGACGTTTTAGCCTGACGAGCGAGGGCGAGATCTACTTATCGGAAGGACGTCGCATCCTTGCGGAGATTGATGAGCTCGATCAATCAGTCGCCAGTTCGCGAAGCGCGCCAAAGGGTTTGCTCAAGGTCAACGCAACCTTGGGATTTGGTCGCAGTTACATCGCGCCGGTACTTTCCAAATTTCAACGCGCCTACCCGGATTTGGAAATCCAGTTACTGCTGACTGATCGCCCGATGAATCTAGCAGAAGACGCGATTGACATCGGCATCCGCTTTGGCGAACCCCCAGATTCCCGAGTGATTGCGCGCCGGATTGCCATTAATCGGCGCTGCATCTTCGCATCGCCCCTGTACCTCAAGGCACATGGTCGCCCAACCACTCCCCATGACCTGACCCAACACAACTGCCTTGTCCTGCGCCAGGATGACAGCGCCTACGGTCTCTGGCGGTTCAGTAAAGGCAGCGAGGCTCAAACCATCAAGGTTCGCGGCAACATGAGCAGCAACGACGGTGAAGTAGTTTTGAACTGGGCGTTGGAGGGACACGGCATTCTGATGCGAGCCGAGTGGGATGCCACGCGCTACCTGCGCAGCGGACGACTAGAGGTCCTGCTGGAAGACTACGAACTCCCAGGGGCAGACGTTTACGCCGTCTATTCGCAGAAACGCAACCTTTCAGCTAAAAATCGCGTATTTATCGAATTTCTTCAAGCCAATATGTTGGGGTCGGATAGTCCTAAGAAAAGTAAGCTTGAACAGTGGTAGATCAAAGTTGGCTGCCCGCATTGGGCACCTTGCCGGACACTATGATCGGCTACTAACCGGCGCTGAATTGGGCAACCCGTAAGCTGCCTGTCGTGAACGGCGCCAATGGGTCTTGACTTGCCGCACAAGCAATCAAGTCATATGACTGCACCTGGTCGGGAAGAGACGACCACTATGCAGATGGGGCATCCTGCTTGCAGTCAAACGCTACAAGACTACGCCGAACCCTGGATGCTGGCTATTTGACGCTGACTTCGGATGCCGCGACTTCAGCAGAGTCGAAAGCTGAAAATCGCCATCGGTAATCCTGCAAGTCATGGTGTGGCAGGCTGTACGACAGGCGACATAACCAGTGTTACAGTCGTTCTGAAAGCCGAACCAATTCCAAGCAGACGACGACAGGCGAATCGACAGTCGAACCAAAAATGCAACGACAGGCGTTCTGACAGGCGAATCAATTAACCAGCAGCGTGGAAGTACCCGGTCTTACATGTGTATTTATTTGCATCGGGCCCTTCCAACTGCGCGAACGGCCACGACAGGCGACGAGAAATGTGCGACAGTCGTTCTGACAGGCGAACCAATTTCAAGCAGCCGACGACGACACGCGAATCGACAGGCGAACCAAAATTCAACGACAGGCGTGTTGACAGGCGAATCAATTCACCAGCATCGAGATAGTGACAGAATCTCACTGTGCAGGGTAAGGGCCTTGTGCCCACGTTTTCTGCTGCGCAAAAAACACGGCATCGGCCCCCTGCTCAGGG
>DFWT01000020.1 GCA_002381045.1 Rhodoferax sp. UBA4127 | reverse complement strand
TAAGCCCGACACGTGCCACCACGGCGGGCAGACGCAAAAGAGTTTCGGCGGATGGTGCGGGTGGGTTGGCTTGAATTTTCATATTTTTCCTTGCGTTGAAAACGTTAAAAATGGAACGCTCGGTGGTTAAAACTCCCTTTGCCAACTCAACGCGCGGATTTATGACCTAGCGATGAGGCACTGGATTCGTTGTTCGCCACCATCCATATACGGTTGAAGCGCAAGTGCTGTTTGTCCGACTCAAAAGCTCAGCGGCTCAGCCCCACCTGCTGGTGGTGTTGCCGAGGTGTTTGATCTGGGTTTGAATGGGTTAAGCCGATGTAGAAGAGCTTTTGAAGACCGCGATCGAGACGGCCGTGGCCATCGCCCAGGGGTGGTCACCAGCAAGACTCCCATGCGGGAGTGCAGCGCCCCTGTTTGGACGCCAGGATGGCTCTTCATGCTGGTAGGTGCTCTGGCCGCGCAATGAATCGGCTGGCGACACAGCATGCGTGACAGACGTGCTGGCAGGAGAACCAAAATTCGACGACGAGCGTACCGACTGGGGCTCGCAGAAAATCAATGTACCGGGAACCTGCCCGTCGCCAGCGACTTTTTGGTGCCCTTAGCGGAAATTGGGCAGCTTTGTTCGCCGTCATCATTGCAGTCATTGATGTTCGCTTAATCGGCACTAGCTACCACGAGACTATTGGTGGACTTCGGCTCATTGGTCTTCACGACAATGGATGCCCGCTGATGATGCTCGTCTCAGTTCTCAGTGTTCCGCTTGACCGGATGACCCCCTCATCCTTTCAACGCTCAGGTTTCCCCGACAACAGCTGATCGGTTCCCATGCGAGTGCGACCACTTCGCATTTTTAAGACTTCACTTTTCGCATTCAGTGGTAATCGCAGGCCTATTGATGTAAGATAGTAATTAATTACTAGCTTTAATTATTTTTAACATGGTCACTTCACAAAACGTCCAATCAAAACTACCTGCGGACGAGCGACGCGCCGTCACCGTGGAGGCAGTCATCGCGCTAGCGGGTTCGCAAAACCCCAGCGACATTACGACAGCGGCTATTGCAAAGCACATGAATTTGACTCAGGGGGCGCTGTTTCGGCACTTCCCCAGCAAGGATTCCATTTGGCAATCCGTCATGGAGTGGGTGGCAGACCGCCTGCTGGCGCGAATCGACAGCGCAGCAGAGGGCACTTCCTCACCACTGAGCGCGATGCAGGCCATGTTTATGAGCCACATCGATTTTGTGGTGGAACACCCGGGCGTGCCACGCATGATGTTCGGTCAGCTGCAAAGCACCGAGGAGACGGCCGCCAAAAAAATGGCCCAGACGTTGATTCAGCGCTATTCCGAACGCATACGCGCACGCATTGAGGAGGGCAAGGCTATCGGGGAAATCACGTCCGAGGTGGATACCCAGGCTGCCGCTACGCTGTTTGTCGGAACCATTCAGGGCTTGGTGATGCAGTCCATGCTGTCCGGGGACCTACTTCGCATGCGCGCTGATGCGCCTGGTGTCTTTGCAATTTATCAACGCGGTATGAGGAACGTCCAATGAAAAATTTCATCTCACTGCATGGCCGAACCATCGCGTTGGCGAGCGTCCTTGTTTTATTGGCGGGTTTGCTGGGCTACGTTGCGCTGCGGGCCGGGCCCATGGCTCCGGTGGCCGTTACGGTCAATAGCGTCGACAGCCAGGCTATCAAGCCAGCCTTGTTTGGTATCGGTTCAGTAGAAGCACGGTTTACCCACAAGATAGGTCCCACCTTTGCCGGACGCATCAAGCGTGTGGAGGTTCAATCAGGTGATCACGTCGCAAAAGGCCAAGTGCTGGGCGAGATGGATCCCGTCGACTTGGACGACAAGATCGGCGCCCAGGAGGCGACCCTGAAGCGGGCGGAAGCCACCCTGTTGGCGGTTGAGGCGCAAGTTCAGGAAGTGGGTGCCCGCAAAGCGTTCGCGGAAATCCAGACCAAGCGCTACGAGCAATTGCTGATCGCCCGCTCGGTCAGCGAAGAAGGTGCGGAGGCAAAGCGACAAGAGTTGCAGATTGCGCAGGCATCCTTGTCAGCGGCTCGCGCCAACCTTGATGCATCACGCCAGGAACTGAACCGCGTGCGGGCGGATCGGGACGGCCTGATTCGCCAGCGGGTAAATCTGCGTCTGATTTCGCCGGTCGATGGACTCGTCACCCGCCGCGATGCCGACCCAGGCACCACCGTGGTTGCCGGACAAGCGGTGGTTGAAGTCGTCGAGCCCAGCAGTATTTGGGTCAGCGTGCGCTTTGATCAGCAGCGCGCACAAGGGCTAAGCGCCCAACTTCCGGCACAAATCGTCCTGCGCTCGCGTGCCGGTGACTTGCTGCCTGGAAAGGTATTGCGCATTGAACCCCATGCCGACGCCGTAACCGAAGAAATTTTGGCCAAGGTTGCGTTTACACAAACCCCACAGGTACTGCCGCCGATTGGTGAGCTGGCGGAAGTCACGGTAGCACTGGCGGCACAAAAGTCGATGCCAGTCGTTCCCAATGCCAGCGTACAACGCGTGGATGGGCACCTCGGTGTTTGGGTGGTTGAGGACGGCAGCTTGCGTTTTGCACCGATCAAAACCGGCGCAACGGACCTTGAAGGCCGCGTGCAGATTCTTCAAGGTCTCAGTGGGGGTGAACAAATTGTGGTGTACAGCTTCAAGGCGCTGGATGCTAACAGCCGCATCAAGGTGGTTGACCGTATCGTGGGCAAGTCGTCATGATCAGCCTGGCCGGACGCGACATTCTGCATGCCTGGGGCAAGTTCGTGTTCACCGGTATCGGACTCGGGCTATTGATCGGCGTGACACTGACCATGGCTGGCGTGTACCGGGGCATGGTGGACGATGCCAATGTGCTGCTCGACAACAGCGGTGCTGACCTTTGGGTGGTGCAGAAGGACACCCAAGGTCCCTATGCAGAGTCCTCAAGTATTTACGACGACACCTACCGCAGCATTCTGGGCATATCGGGTGTGGCGCGCGTTGCCAATGTCACTTACCTGACCATGCAAGTAAGCCAACTCGGCGACGGTAAAGCACGCGACGTGCGCGCCATGGTGGTCGGTATTCCACCTGACGGCGCGGGTCAACCCGGTCAACCCGGCTACCTGGTTGAGGGACGGCGTCTTACCCGTGGTCATTACGAGGCGGTAGCCGACATTGCCAGCGGCTTCGCGCTGGGGGACCGCATCCGCATTCGGCGCAACGAGTACACCGTGGTGGGGCTGACCCGCCGCATGGTCTCCTCGGGCGGTGACCCGATGGTTTTTATTCCATTGAAAGATGCGCAGGAGGCCCAGTTTCTCAAGGACAACGATGCCATTCGGGCACAGCGCGCCCGCACAGCGCAGAGTCCCGCACTGAACCGCCCCGGCGTGCCCGGCTTGCTGGATGCGGTCATCGCCTCGCAAAGTACCAACACCTCGGTCAACGCCGTGCTGGTGCAAATAGAAACCGGCACGGACCCGGATGTGGTGGCCGAACCCATCAGACGCTGGAAGCATCTAAGCGTCTACACGCGAGTACAGATGCAGGGCATCCTGATCGAGAAATTGATTGCCACGGCAGCCAAGCAGATTGCCATGTTCCTGGTGATTCTGGCAATCGTCAGCGCTGCCATCGTTGCCTTCATCATCTACACCCTGACCATGGGCAAGATCCGGGAGATCGCGGTTCTCAAGCTCATTGGCACCACCAACCGCACCATTGCCGGGATGATTCTTCAACAGGCGGTGGCCCTGGGCTTGATCGGGTTTGTGGTCGGTAAAGTTTCAGCCACGTTCTGGGCACCGGTCTTTCCGAAATACGTGCTGCTGGAGTCTGGCGACGCCATTCGCGGCTTCGTGGCGGTGGTGGTCATTTGCATTCTGGCCAGTGTGCTGGCGATCCGTGCCGCGCTCAAAGTTGACCCTGCGGAGGCTATCGGTGGATAAACAACATTCTGAATCTTCTGCACGCGGCATCCGCATCGAAGGGCTTACCAAGCGCTACGGTCAGGGCGACATGGCGGTGGACGCGCTCAAGGGCGTCAACATGGTCGTCGCACCCGGTGAAGTCGTGGGGTTGGTTGGACCATCAGGCTCGGGCAAGAGTACGCTGCTTAAATGCCTGGGTGCCATCATTGAGCCGACATCCGGGCGCATGGTGTTGGGCCAGGATGTTATCTATGACAACGGCTGGAAAATCTCCGACCTGCGCGCCCTGCGGCGCGACAAGATTGGATTCGTCTTCCAGGCGCCCTACCTGATCCCATTCCTGGACGTGACCGACAACGTCGCCCTGCTACCCATGTTGGCAGGTGTTCCCAATGCTGAGGCGCGCAAAAAGGCGCTGGCGTTGTTGACGGCACTCGATGTACAGCACCGTGCCAAGGCCATGCCATCGCAGCTCTCCGGTGGCGAGCAGCAACGGGTGGCGATCGCCCGCGGGCTGGTCAATCGACCCCCAGTGATCCTGGCCGATGAACCCACTGCGCCGCTGGACAGCGAACGCGCGCTGGCCGTGATCCGCATCCTCAACCAGATGGCCAAGCAGTTCGACACCGCAATCATTGTCGTCACCCACGATGAAAAAATCATTCCAACCTTCAAGCGGATTTACCACATTCGCGACGGTGTCACCCACGAAGAGGCGGGTGAAGGTCGTGGAATCGACTGACAACCCCGCACTCTCTTTAACAAACTGGAATTCCAAATGAAAAAAAATCCGTCTCGGTATCACCCGGCCCTTGTCGGTCTGCATTGGCTACTGGCTCTGCTCATCATGCTTGCGATGGGTATGGGCACCTTCGTATTGAAGGAAATTCCCAACGCGTCTCCCGAAAAACTTGGCGCCTTGCAGGGCCACATGATCGTGGGTTTTGCCATTGGTGCCCTGATGATGGCGCGCTTGATCGTTCGTTTGCGCACAAGTCACCCGCAAGTTGCCTCTACGGGTAGCAACGCACTGGACTTGCTGGGAAAAGGTGCGCATGCGGGCCTGTACCTGCTGGTATTCGCCATGGCCGCCAGCGGTGCCGCTACAGCACTGCAAGCGGGATTGCCGCAGATGATTTTTGCGGGCAGTGCCGGATCGCTGCCGGATAGCTTCGCCATCTATACGCCGCGCGTGGTTCACGGCTGGATCGCAAAGCTGCTGATGGCACTGGTGGCCCTGCACGTTGTGGGAGTCGTCTACCACCAGTTCGGGCTCAAGGATCGCCTTCTGTCACGCATGTTGTTTGGACAGCGTTAGGCAGTCGAAACCGCGCTAGCTGGATGCGCCCATGAAATACAAAAACGCACGAACCGCAAAGAGAATTGCCATGGCTGCAATCGGCACGCTCATGGCAATGATCGGAGCAATGACCTGGGCTGACGACGGCACAGATACCCCACCACTGGCCCTGCGAAAAATCATGCAAGACATGGATAAAAACATGCACAGCATGGCGGATGCCATTTCGCAAAAGGACTGGCCATTGGTGGAAAGAATCGCACCCCTTATTGCAGATCATCGCCAGCCGCCATTTTTTGAAAAAATGCGCATCATGGGGTTCGTTGGCACCAGCGTCAGCAAGTACAAAGCCTATGACGGGTCCGTTGTCGAACAGGCTCAAGCCATCGGCAAGGCAGCTAAGTCCAATGACGTCCAAGGAACGGAGCTGATGTTTCGCACGCTCCAGGCGAGTTGCGACAGTTGCCACAACGAGTTTCAAAAGCCTTTTGTGGCGCACTTCTACGGCAAGAAAGATGCTGTCCAGTAATGTTATTTCACCGTGAACGAATCGGAAATGTCTCATGAATACTCCCATACAACCGCAACAGCGCGGATTGCAAATCTGGGCTATTTCCCTTGTCGCGATCGGGTTCGGTTTGCTGACCCTCAAGGAAGGCGGAACGATCCTGTTTGGCAATGAAGTTGCGCGCGCCGCCGCTGGCAACTATGTGCCGTTTGTGCTTTGGTTCAATTTCTTGGCGGGCTTCGCCTATGTCGTCGCCGGTGCCGGGCTATGGCTGAGCCAGCGCTGGGCAGTGTGGTTAGCCATTGCCATCGCCATAGCGACGTTCTTTGCCTTCGCGGCATTGGGCGAGCATGTCGATTCCGGTGGAGCCTACGAACGGCGAACCGTAGTCGCCATGAGCCTACGAACCTTGGTATGGGTGACGATTGCAACGATTGCCTGGCGCGGCTTGGCTCGGCGCGTGATGTGATGCAAGCCATTGCCTGCACCTCGGCACTGTAGAAAAGACAACATCGGAACAAGGAGAAACACGATGAACATTCATTACCTGCAACAAGTGCCGTTTGAAGAACTCGAAGGCGGAGGTGCCACATGAAAATCACTTTTCTGGGCGCAGCACGCGAAGTAACGGGCTCCTGCTATTTGGTCGAGACCAATCACTTGCGCTTTCTGATCGATTGCGGCATGGTGCAGGGCGGGCGGGAGGCCCCGGCGCGAAACCACAAGCCGTTTGATTTTGATCCGCGTTCGATCGACTTTGTGCTGCTCACCCATGCCCATATTGATCACAGTGGCCTACTGCCAAAACTGGTGCTGAACGGCTTTGGTGGCCCCATCTACACCACCCGCGCTACTACCGACCTGCTGGGCGTGATGCTGCCCGACAGTGGTCACATTCAAGAGATGGATGCCGACCGGGCGAAGCGGCGACACAGGCCTGATGCACTCCCGCCGATTTATACCGTGCAGGATGCAAAGAACTGCCTCGAACTATTACGGTCGATTGACTACGACGAGCGCTTCGCACCACATCCATCGGTGGCGTGCTGCTTTCGGGATGCAGGGCATATTTTGGGCTCAGCCATCATTGAAATATGGGTAACTGAAGACGGCGTCACCCGCAAACTGGTGGCCTCTGGCGATCTGGGGCAGCCTGGGCGCCCCATCCTCAAAGATCCCACACGCATCGAAGAAGCGGATGTGCTGTTGATCGAGTCCACCTATGGTGACCGCAACCACAAGGACCTTCCCACCACCTTGGCCGAACTGGCTGATATCGTCGACCACACCTTGTACAAGCGCAAAGGCAATGTGATTGTTCCGGCATTCGCAGTGGGGCGCACACAAGAGATCATTTACCACCTGCACCAGCTCACCGAGCAGGGCCGCCTGAGCCACCTCAACATCTACGTTGACTCGCCCATGGCGGTGGCGGTGACCAACATCACGAAAAAGCATTTCGAGCTGTTTGATGCCGAAGCGCACCGCATCACACAATGGCATGCGCAGGCTAAAAATCTGCCCACGATGCACTTTGTGGCTGATGTTGCAGAATCCATTGCACTCAACCAGATTCGCTCCGGCGCCATCATCATTTCCGCCAGCGGCATGTGTGACGCCGGGCGCATCAAGCATCACCTGCTGCACAACCTGGGGCGGCCCGAATGCGGTGTGCTTATTACCGGCTTTCAGGCCGGTGGCACGCTCGGGCGCCGCTTGGTGGATGGTGAGAAAGTGGTGCGTATTTTTGGCGAAGAAGTTGCCGTGCGCGCGTCCATCCATACCCTGGGCGGCTTCTCGGCCCATGCCGATCAAAAAGCACTCATGGCGTGGGCAAGCGGGTTCAGCAAACCACCAGGACGCACCTTTGTGGTTCACGGCGAAGCCGCTGCCGCCAACAACTTTGCGCAGCAGTTGCGCACTGAGAAAAACTGGACCGTGGACGTGCCAGAAATTGGCCAGAGTTTTCAGCTATGAGCACCACCCATAGTGGGCAGAGCGCACAACTTGAAGCGATTCTTGCGCACCCCTCTTACCGTCTGGCCCAGGAAGACCACGAGTTGCTGGCCGATCCCGATTCGCGTCCGATCCGGCTTCAACTTGAATTGCTCAAGCCGGAGCGCTATCTGCGCCGACACAAAATTCAGTCGACTGTGGTGGTGTTTGGCAGTGCGCGCGTGGCCTCGCCCCAGCAAGCCCAGGCTGCACTGGCAGCAGTGAAAGCCCGCGCCTGTTCAAACCCGGACGACGACAGCCTACCCACAGACATGGCCCGTGCCCGTCAACAAGTGCGTCAATCGCACTATTACGAAGTGGCAAGGCGCTTCTCTGAAATTGTCTCCCTAAGATTTCAGCAGGAGGGTCGGCGAGATTTTGTGGTGGTGACCGGGGGCGGCCCCGGCATCATGGAAGCGGCGAATCGGGGGGCCTTCGAAGCGGGTGCGCGCAGCATTGGTTTGAACATCACGCTACAACACGAGCAAGCACCCAATCCGTTCATCACACCTGGCCTGTGCTTTCAGTTTCGCTACTTCGGGCTGCGAAAGATGCATTTTTTGATGCGCGCCAGGGCCTTGGTGGTTTTCCCGGGCGGCTTTGGCACCATGGACGAACTCTTTGAGGTGCTTACGCTGGTGCAAACCGGCAAAGTCCGCCGGGTGCCAATCGTATTGGTGGGAACCGATTTCTGGCGCCAGGCCATCAATTTTGAATTTTTGATTGCAGAGGGCTTCATCAGCGCACAAGACCTGCAGCTCTTTACTGTTGTTGACGCAGCAGAAGAAATTATTGCCGCCCTGCAAAAGTTTTACGGCGGCGAACCACCCGCGCAAGACCCCACACTGGATTGACCATGCGCACCCTCATCAAAATTTTCACATTGCCGCTCGACATGCATGCCCCTCGTGAACTGTGCCACGCCGTTTTGGTATTCGGGCTGATGATGGGCGCAACAAGTGCCACCGCGCAGGAAGCCCATACCGATCCGCCCAACGCCAACAATTGCCAGCCACAGGAGCAGATCAAATTCCGGGGCCTCACCGCCCGGCTGGAAAACGACTTGTTTGCCGACACCGACCAGAACTACACCAGTGGCGTGGCATTCACGGCGGTGTCACATGACATCGTCGGCCAGCTCAAACCAGAATGCCTGCCTACCCCGGTGCGGCTCCAAGCCGAACTCATCACGCTCCTGAACCCCGGGTTTTGGGCGGATGCGGAAAACCCGGCACATTCGCAAAACGTGGTTGTGAAATTTGGCCAGTCCATGTACACCCCGCAAGACCCTGCCAGAACTGATTTGATTCTGAATGACCGCCCCTACGCCGGACTGCTTTATGTCGGCATGGCATGGAACCGGCGCAAACACGAGCCCCAAGGCGACTCGGAAATATTGGACACGCGAGAACTCACCCTGGGTGTGATTGGGCCTCTGGCGTTGGCCGAGGAAGCTCAAAACCTGGTTCATGATGTGATCGGCGTCGATCAATTCCAGGGCTGGGACAACCAGCTTGGCAATGAGCCAGCGCTGCAAATGGCGCTGGACAGAAAGTTCAAGGCATACCGTGGCACAGGTGCCATCACGCCAGGTTTTTCGGCTGACACGATTCGCCGACTGGGGCTCCAGTTGGGCAACATCGAAACCTCAGCCATGGTGGGTATTGAAGGCCGTGTGGGCTGGAACATACCCAACGACTTCGGCACCTATCCGATCCGGCCGGGGGCTGAAAACCGTCCGCCATCTGCGTCATCCATTCATGGGGGGCCGGGCGACAGCGCCTCGCTGGCCACCAGGCCGCGTGCCGGCATCCATCTTTTTGGAACGCTGGAGACCAAGTTGGTGTTGCACGACTACTCGCTTGACGGCAACCTTTTTCAGTCCAGCCACAGCGTCACCCGAATTCCCTGGGTTGCGCAGGCTGCTGTCGGGTTTAGCGCGCAGAGTCCGGTGGCAGGCCACGGCGTCAAGCTGGCCGTCATGAGGGTTTGGCGAAGCAGGGAGTTTGAGGAGCAAGGCCCAAGCCACGCTTATAGCTCAGTCACGCTGAGTATTGAGTTTTAGACGCACCAAGGAATCAAAAAAAATGAACCAACAAACCATGCCCCGCTATTTACAGCAATGGGCACACCTGTTTTTACTGACACCACTGGTCGCTGCTCTGGTTGGCTGCGCCTCAGGGCCTGATTACCAGCGCCCTGAATCACCCCTGGTGACGGGTTTTACCACCACCACTCTGCCTGCCAAGACCGCTGCCAGCCCAGGGGTTCATGGTGCGTCGCAGCAGTTTGAGGCAGAAGCCGTGCCTACCGAATGGTGGAAAGCACTCCAATCTGACAAGCTCACCCGCCTGATCGACCAAGCATTGGTTGCCAGCCCAACCCTCGCTGCCGCGCAAGCCACCTTGCGCCAGGCGCAGCACAACTACGCGGCCACATCGGGCGCCACTGAGCTACCTCAGGTTAACGCCAAGCTGGGTGCCCAACGGCTTGGGACCAACAATGCTGCCGCGGGTTTACCTGACGGAGAGCGCGCCTACGATCTGTACAACGCAACGGTTGCCGTGAGTTACGACCTTGATCTGGCCGGCGGCAACCGCCGTGCGTTGGAAGCGTTGACAGCGCAAGCGGACTATCAGTCCTACCAGCTTGAAGGTGCACGCCTCACGCTGGCGGCCAATCTGGTGCTGACTGCCATCACGCAGGCCCAACTCGCGGCTCAAATTGACGCGACGAACACCCTGCTGCAAGGACAAGCTGAGCAAATTGCCATCACGCGCAAGCGCATTGAATTGGGTGCTGGCACGCAACTTGAAGTCCTTGCTTTGCAGGCGCAAATGGAACAAACCCAAGCGGGGTTGTATGGAATTCTCAATAGAAAAGAGCAAACCCGCCATCTTTTGGCGCTGCTGGCGGGCTTGGCACCAGGGGAAAGCGGATTGCCTGAATTCGAGCTTGCTGATTTTGCTTTGCCAGGCATCCTGCCCGTGAGCGTCCCTTCGGAGTGGGTGCGCCGTCGCCCTGACGTGCGGGCATCCGAAGCTTTGCTTCAAACGGCAAGCGCGCAATACGGGGTCGCTGTCGCAAAGTTGTATCCGCAACTCACACTGACCGCCAACCTGGGGTCGCAAGCATTGACAACGGCCAGTTTGTTCGGCGCAGGCTCCTTGATCTGGAGTCTGGGCGGCCAACTGGTGCAACCCCTGTTCAACCCCGGACTGCGAGCCAACACCAAGGCCCTTGAGGCGGGTCTGGATGCCGCAAAGGCCAACTATCAGCAAACTGTGCTGCAGTCGCTACGCAACGTAGCCGATGTACTTCGCACCATTGAAAGCGACGCGCTTGTGCAGCAGTCACTGGAAAGCGCCAATGCGTCGGCAACACAAGCACTCAAACTGGTTGAGCGGCAATATGCATTGGGTTCAGTAAGCTATTTGCAGCTACTCCTGTCGCAACAGCAAGCACAGCAAGCCTACATTGCTACTTTGGACGTACGAGCACGACGGCTATCAAATACGGTCACGCTCTACCAAGCAATGGGTGGCGGTGCATTGGCTCCCTCGTAAGTGAAGCACAGGTTTTCATATATTTTTTGCAAATGCCGTCGTGTCCAGCGAATCTCTTACATGCTGGAAAAAAGTATTACCAGTATCTGAGTACGAACGAAATATTTCGCCTGATTTGATGAGGGAAACAGATTGCCAACTTGGTGCTAGAAAGCAGTCGTCTGCAAAGACCCGCAACTGGTCATCAAGAGACGATCACTATGCAGATGGGGCATCCTGCTTGCAGTCATTCACTACAAGGCAACGCCGATTCCTGGATGCCGGCTATCTGGCGCTGACTTCGGCTGCCCCTACTTGAGCAGGATTGAAAGCTGCAAGCCGCCACCGAACATCCTGCAAGTGTCATGGCGTGACAGGCGATACGACAGGTGGTGCCACAGGCGCAACAAAATGCGTGACAGGCGAACCAAAATGCAACGACAGGCGTGCTGACAGGCGAATCAATTTCAAGCAGCCGACGACGACACGCAAATCGACAGGCGAACCAAAATACAACGACAGGCGTTCTGACAGGCGAATCAATTCACCAGCAGCGCGAGAGTGACAGAACCTCACTGTGCAGGGTAAGGGCCTTGTGCCCACGTTTTTTGCTTTGCAAAAACTTGGCAGCGGCCCCCTGCTCAGGGCGTTG
>DFWT01000022.1 GCA_002381045.1 Rhodoferax sp. UBA4127 | reverse complement strand
GACTGCATGGACGTGTTGCCGACGCTGCCGAAGGTTGACGCGGTGATTACCGATCCGCCGTATGGGATCAACGCGGCTAGAACGCGCAATAGCCAGAAGGATGGGTGGGTCGATTACGGTGTTGATGGTTGGGATTTGAAGCGCCCCGACCCGGCCGTATTCTCGTTGCTCCTGCAGGCCGGCCATGTGCAGATCGTTTGGGGCGGCAACTATTTTACCGATCTGCTGCCGCCGACGATGCAGTGGTTCGTGTGGGACAAGGGGCAGCGGGACTTCTCACTTGCCGATTGCGAGCTTGCGTGGAGCAGCCAGTGTCGGGCGGCGCGGATATTTAACTATTCGCGCAGCGCGGCCCTTCAGGACGGGAAAGAGCACCCGACGCAGAAACCGATCGCGCTGATGGTTTGGTGCATTGCGCAAGCCGGCAATCCGCCGACCGTCCTCGACCCATTCATGGGCAGCGGCACAACTGGCGTCGCCTGTATGAACCTCGGCCGCAAGTTCATCGGCATCGAGATTGATCGGCGCTACTTCGACATCGCCTGCGAGCGCATCGAGAACGCGCAGCGGCAGGAGACGCTACTGCCGCCGGACGTGGCCGCGCTGGCTGAGCAAGTTACGCTTGTCTGAGCCCGATGCGGGCTGGGATGGCGATCCGACCGAGGGCAACGAGGACTTGCTGCGGGTGATCCGGGCGCGGCAGGCAGCGTGCCTGACGACGTTCGCGGCGAAGGGCGGCAAGGCGCGCGGGCTGTCGTGCGACGATGGCGGCGCGATGGAATAACTGTTGCAGTCCGTGGTGCTGCTGAACCGCGACGGCGAGTTTCCCGCGTTGAAGCTGGCAGGCGCGCTGGCCCCGATCGATGCAGGGCGCTTCAGTCAGGCCGACATTTACCGGCGCTTCGCGGATGCTGTCGATAGCGCAGCGGTCGAAACATCACCCGCATGGATGCGCACTTTGGGCGTCGAGGTTGGCCCGGATCGGGCGCTGTTCCTGACGCAGAGCGGCGATTGGAAACTCGGCAAGAGCGGACGCGCGCGATGGATCGACTTCCTGGCCGACNNCTCGGCGGTTACACCCACGGTGGCAAGCCACTGCACACCCTGCTTGTGTTCAGTCGTGTTGGGCAGCAGTGGCAAGGCCGCTCGGCCTACCAGATCGATTCAACCGGAGATCTGGCGCGCTATCGCAGGCAAAGCATGCTTGCGTGGCTCCGAAAATGAAGAAGCCCCAGCGCGCCTGCCGCCTGGGGCCATGGGGGGTTCTGGTGCGTTTGCAGGAACACTCGCCACCCCCGAACAGCGCCATTCTAGATGAGTTCCGCATGCGCGCCGCACTACCGGCGCCGGCATCTGAGGGCGGCTGCTGAAGTTGTGGCGCCGGGCCGCCGTCGGTCGAATTCGCCTACGCGCTGAGCGAATTCGCCCACAAGACTGTTTGGCATCGGAATCGTGCCGACCCACTGACGCGCGATCCCCCGCGTAGGGTCGCCCCTACCGCAGCACCGGCGGCAACTGATACCGCGCCCGCTCGGCCTCGTAGGCGCGGCGGCAGTGCTCGTGCTGCCAGAAGAACAGACGGTCAATCCACTGACGCGCGATCCCCGCGTAGGCGCGCCCCTGCCGCTCCAGGCGATACACCCGGCTCGACGTGGACTCGTCGGGCCAGCCGCCAAGCAGCGTGTTGAGCAACTGCGTCAGGGCGATGCCGATGTGCTGGATGTGGCGCTTCAGGGCCATCCGATGGACTCCAGTTCCTCGGGGCCGGCAGCGCCTTCGACAGCGACCGCGAGTCGCAGGCGCGCATCATGGGCGCGGTGCAGATGGCCACGCTCGCCGCTGCGGCGCAGCAGCTGTTCACCATCGCCTGGACCCTTGCCGACAAGCCGGTGCCACCGTGGGGCTAAGCGCCGAGCAGCAGCAGTTGCTCGGGCGCGTTTGGCGCCGCATCGGCCAGCCGCACCTCGGCTGGGTCGACAAGCGTGTCGGCCAGGAAGTCGATCCGGCGTGGCCTACGGCAGTGACGTCATCACCGATCACGGCTGATGGGACGCGGTGGTGTTCGACCTGGCCGGCTTGCAGGCCAACGTGCCGCTGCCGCTGCCGCTGCTGGCGGTTACTGTGTAGTTTGTCGCACTGACTGGCACTACCGAAATGCTTCCTGCACCGCTAACGCCGCCCGTCTGAACCAGCGAAAAATCGCTCGCATCGACCCCCGTCACTGCTTCGCTGAAGGTGACATCCCACGACACGGTTGCGACACCGGTCGGGCTGGTATTGGCGCGATTGACCGACAGCACGGTGGGTGGCGTGGTGTCCGAGGCGTAATCCACCGTGATCGAAATCACGTCAACCGAGGCAGTGGCCGATCTCGTGCCTGCTGTCTGAATTGCCGCAAACGCAGCGCCAAAGGTGGCAGCATTGATGTCGGCGGCGGTCCAGGTCTGCCCCCATAAACTGCTGGCTCCGCCATGCGCTTCGAGCGTCAGCGTGGTGGTGTAAGCCGTGGTGGTCTTCAGGTTGCTTCCACCAATCACGCCGCCCTTGACGGCATAGACCGCCGCGTCCTTCACGACGCGGGCACTGGAGGTAGAACTCGTCTTGCGCAATACAGAGATCGTAAGACCATTTATCACCGCACCCGTGGGGATCGCAAAACCGTAATTCACGCATTTCAGGTAATTTGATGTCACGGTGCCGCCAGTGCCAAGTGAGCGAGTTGCTGAACTGTTATTTTGGCTAAAGGCCCTGTCGGGACGGCTCCATGCCTTGGTTCCAAAGCCCGTCACGTTGGTGCAATTCGCTGAGGAAATGGGAGTTTTGGTGACCGAAAGTGCATAACTGGCGTTGGCGCACAGAAACAGAAAACCGATCAAAAACGAAAGCCAGCGGGCAAATTTAGTCATGTTGAAACTCATCTACGTTTGTATGAACTTTGCAGAATGGGGCTCGACTCGCTAATATTTTTATAACCTCTCACGCTTGCTTTACAGAGGGCCGAGGCTAGAGACATGAATGATCCGCTATCGCAATTGTGATCGCAGCAGGAATTAAGAATCACCGCTCGAACGATGCCGACACACTGCGTTCCAGGCGTCCGACCGAGCCAGAAGTGCCGGTGGTTGCGACTGAGCTTATCTGAAAAAGATACCTATCAACACCTGCTTCACTGTACGGTGCACCTGCGCCGCCGAACAGGCACGGGTTGTTCAACTTGACCATGGGTTGAACAGTTGTACCGGTAACCCCACAAAGTCTTTTGCATTGCGCGTCACCAAGACTAAATCGTGTTCAATGGCGGTTGCAGCCAGAAGACTGTCGATGGCAGGCAGCGGACGACCAGCTCCCGCCAGCAACTGCCCCCACCGCGCCGCCACAGCCATGTCAACAGGCAAGATTCGACCTGAAAAATAAGTTGGTAAATCAGACTCTAGCCAATCCAGCAAAGCTTGGCGTCTTGCCAGTGGGCTCGCGCCCGCAATACCTTTGCGAATCTCACCCAGTGTCAGCACACTCAAGTACAAGTTAGCTGGCGGGCGCTTGGCAAACCAGTTCACAACTGCTGCGTCAGGTAACTTGCGGCGCAATTCAGAAAGAACGTTGGTATCAACCAGGTAGCTCAAAGGGTGACCTCGCGCACTGGGCTTGGATCGCGTTCAAATTCAAGCGCATCGTCTCCAAACAAAGGGGAATGGCGCATAAATTCAACCAGCGAGTCTTGGGTTAGAGTCAGCCGGTCAAAAGTGTCGCGTGAGACCACCACAGCGACCGACTTGCCATGGACAGTGATGTCTTGAGGCTGGGTTTGCGCGCATTTGATGAGCTCTGACATACGCGCCTTCGCACCTTGCATTTGCCATGTTTGCATGGTTTTCCCCTTTGATTCTGACTAGACTAGTCTTATTTTAGCAGTTGCCAGGCGATGAGCCAGGGCATAGTGAACGCGGCTGCTTAGCCACATGAATAGGTGGGTAAAGTTGCTGGGGGCACAGCTTCGTTTCTGACACATTGCATCGAGGCCGACACGCTGCGCTGAATGTAGCCTACGCTACCTGTTGAAGCACCTGCGGTGCTTGCTTCCGAGGTGAACTGGTAAATGAATACATTCAGCGAGCTCGGCGGCACTGCGCCTTCCACATAATCATTGCGAGCACATGTCACTGACACACTAAACCCACCATCGAATGTGGTGGGCAATGTCGTATTTGAACTCACGGGTGCCGAAGAAGCGGTTGCCGGTGGTGGTAGGGTAGGACAAGCTGGTGGCGCACCGGTGCTAGCTGCCACACTACCAACGCCCCACTCCAACCCCGCCCGCGCCGCCCAATAGGCGCGGGTGCCTTGCACATCCTGCGCAGATGTAAGTTGCTGGGTATTGGACAGGGTCAGCATGAAAGCGCCCAGCGAGGCCAATCCCACCACCAAAAAAATGGCGGCAACCGCAGCAAAACCTCGTTGAGCCAGGCGTGTGAGCATCATGGTGTGTTGTCCACGTGGACCTCGTGCTGCAAAGTCACGCTCTCAGTGGTCGAACTGTCCTGCAGTGTCAGCCGCATACTGACCAGGGCATTGCGGTTGAGCGCGTTGCCGCTGTCAGAGATGCTGAAGCTGGTGTTGGCGCAGTCCACATTGATGGCGATCTTGGCCCCGGTCGTGGCACAACTGGCCGTCGCTGTTCGCGCATTGCTGGCCGTGCGAAACAGGCTGCCTGCGCTGCACACATATGACACCATTTGTTCAGTTGCTGACACCACTTGAAAACGGTTGCTGGCAGAGGCCAGGGGAAATGTGGCTGAGTTGATGTTGATCGGCGTCTCGTTGGCGGCGACCGTGCCCAACGGGCCTACGGTGGCCACGTTGTCACCCGCGTAGGCATCGGCTCCGGCAATGCCCAGGTTGTAGACCACGATCAAATCACCCGCAGCGATCTTCTGGTCAACAGGCACAGGAGCACCGGCAAAGTTGGCGTAGTCCCCAAGCATGTTGAAGCTGGTCACCGGCGTAGCAAAAATCAAGGCGCCTGCACCTTCTGAGCGATACCGACCACCCGTCTTGGTCGGGATGAACTCCACCCCTTTCACACCCGTTGGGCATGGACGCAAGCTATTTGGCAAGGCCATATGCAGATCACGCGCTATGCGCCTAACCGTGGTGTCTGCGGTGTCGGTCAGGGCGGCGCGCCTGCCACCGGAAATGTAGGCATCGATCGGGCCCCTCATGAACACCGACACCATGCCACCGACCACGCCCATGATGACAATCACCATGATCAGTTCTATCAGCGTGAAGCCGCGCTGGTTGGCCCGAGGTGTCGTGTTGATGGAAGCCATTTCAGTAATTTGCCCTATAACCGGTCAGGCTGATGGCGCCTTTCGGTCCTGTGACGGTGACGGATACTCGTTTTGCACCGATGGCATTCAAGGCAGCGCTTTCTGCCGCGGTTGTGACAGCCACTGTGACACTTGTAATGTTGTAGTTGGTCAGCCCGGCAAAGGCGGTGCCGGTTACGTCCGCAATGCCTCCGGTGGTGACGTAGCCGCGGTAATCATCTACATCATCGTAGTTTGCACGTGAAGCTTCCTGGTCAGCGGCGATCCGACTGGCAGGGCAGATCGGTGGAGCAGGTGGAACTGTTGTAGAAAGTGTGGCGGTATCAGGATCGCAGTAGTCCTTGAGCAAAATTTCTTCCAAGAGCGACTCGGCAATCGCCAGCGCCTGCTTGCGCACCAGCGGGTCGGCACTGTTCTTGATGCTAGTCGTGTACACCGACAAAATGCCCGCCACGCCCACACCCACCACCACGATGAAGATAATGAGCTCAATGAGCGTGAAGCCGCGTTGGCGTCCAGTCATCATGGGCGACCTAGTCAAGGATGTACCCCGTGCCGGCTTCAATGGTGATGCTCGGCGCATTGGCAAAGGTGACGAGCACATTGCTGGCAAGCGCCACCCGGGCCGTGCTCACTGGCTGCCCCAGACCGTCAAAAACGATGGCTGGGGCACTCACATAACTGGCACCGGATTTGGCGGTGATGGTGGCCGGGCTTTCGCCTTTGGGCCCCACCAAGTTGGCGTTGCAGACCAGGGGCGTGGTGGTGAGCATGGGGTTCTCCAACGTCAAGACCGCAGTGTGCGGCGTGCTGCTGGCGTTGAAGGTCACGCATACCATGCGCCGCTGCCCAATGGCGGCCTTCTGCGCATAGCGCAACAAGGCCAGGGTTTCATCCCGAAATCCCCGTGCATTGAAATCACCGGTGTTCAGCAAGCGCGGCGCCGCAAACACCGCCAGCACACCCAGCATCACCACCACCATGATCAGTTCGATCAACGTAAAGCCGCGCTGGTGGGCCCGTTGACCGGGCTGGCCCCAAGGCGTATCAGCTGACGGAGGCTTTATACACATGAATTAAAAGTGACAAATGCTATATTTTAAATAGCTGCTTGCGCAATCAAAAAAAGGGCTAGAAGCAATATTTTCATAGATTTGATTAGTTCAAAAATCACCGATCAACCAGTTACCCCATGCGGATGAAAAGCTTGCAAACAGGGTTAAAAATCAAGTGGCAAGGTAAGGGTAGCGTGCCTTCGGCGGGGTACGGTCAATGATAATGCCTGACGATTCCCGACGTGTCCAGCGAGTAACCCCTCCGATGCCTTCTTCGTCCGAAATCAGCATTCCGGCAGCCCAATTCACAGGCAAGCCCGCCGTCACCGCCAAGCACTTGCTCACAAACCCAGCGAATTGGCCGGTAGCCTTACTTGGGCTGATGATGTTTGTGCTGCCCGCAGTTGGCGTACCCAACGAACTGATGTTGCAAGACACCCTGAAATCAGCTATCGCGGCGTTTGGGGTTCTGGGAGCTGCTCTGCTGTTTTTCTGGCAACAGCGCCACCGGACCGCACCAATGCTTTGGCACGTCATGGTCTGGCTACCAGTGGTGTTGATGCTGTACGCACTGGGCAGCATGACTTGGTCACACACCTATCTGGCTGGTGTGGAGGCTGTTCGGTGGTTCCTGTTGAGTTTGTTAATGTGGCTGGGACTAAACACCTTCACCAGGCAGAACCTGCCGCTGTTGCTATGGGGGATTCATTCCGGCGCAGTGATGGCATCGCTTTGGGCGGTGTCGCAGTTCTGGTTTGACTTGCAACTGTTCCCGCAAGCCGCACCACCGTCTTCCACCTTCATCAACCGCAATTTTTTTGCCGAGTACGCGGTCACCGTGCTGCCGTTTTCTGTGTACCTACTGGCCAACTTGCGTGCTTCCCGCTGGCTGCCAGTGATGGCATTTTCTGTGGCTTTGAACGTTGTCGCTCTCTTGATGACTGGCACGCGTTCTGCCCTGCTTGCGATGCTGCTGTTGGTACCATTATTGACGGTGATCTTGATCCGATACCGGGGCCAGTTTGCTTTCATGCGCTGGAACCGAGCCAACAAGATCTTGGCTGTAATGATTCTGGCACTTGGTGTTTGGGGCATGGGGTCTGTACCCAGCGGCAATACCGCCATCGTTAAAGAAGATACTGGCACCACTGCCTTGCAGCGCAGCTTTCACCGAGCTGCGTCAATGACCGAGCGGCTGGAATACACCGAGCGATCGTTTTCAGTTCGTTCCCAAATGTGGATGGCCACGGCCCGCATGATGATTGCCAACCCTTGGACCGGCGTGGGTGCTGGCGCGTGGGAGGTTCAGATACCGCTCTACCAACGCGACAACACCACGTTAGAGACCGACTACTACCCCCACAATGAATGGCTGCAGCTGCTCAGCGAATACGGCCTGCTAGTGGGTGGTTTAGTGGTGGCGGTGTTACTCGCCTACTTGCTGAAGTCGGTGGGTAGCACATGGTACGTTGGCGATTCAAATTCGCGAGTCGCAGCGCTGCGAGCAACCACACTCGCCAGCCTTTTGGCAATCAGCTTTGTGAGCAACGCTGGTTTTCCGTGGCATCTGGCGACAACGAGTGTGCTTCTTTTTTTATCCCTTGCAGTTATGGCCGCAACAGATGCGCAGCATGGTGCGGAAGACAGGCTTACTACTTTGCTGTGCTGGAAACCTCACTTCTATGTAGTCGGCTTGAGCCTAACAATAGGCTGTGTACTGATTGCATCGCTGATTACCAGACAAGCCTTTGAGGCGGAAAACAAGTTGATGCAGGCGCTTCTGCTTGCCGATGGACTTCGAAAGCCACAAACTGCTCAACAAGGCACTTTTGACGACAGAAAGGCGCAATCGTTGGAGTTTCTGCGTATTGGCATTGAATTGAACCCTCACTATCGCAAACTTACTGCCGAAGCGGCAGAGCCCTTTGCCGCTGGAGGCGACTGGGCAAATGCAGTGTGGATTTTGGAGTCCGTCGCTAGGTCACGCCCCAACGTCTATGCGGTTTGGGTCGGCCTAGCAAACGGACATTCCCAACTCGGGCACCATGACGAGGCCAGGCAAGCATTGGCGCAGGTCAAACGACTCAAGCCGCAGGCAATCAGTACGCACACATTGGAAATTCTGTTGCTGGCTCGTGAGGGTCAAGTTGAAAAGGCGATACAGCTGATAAATGGCTACTTCGATCAAGGACACTTTGACTATGACATGGTTCAAGCTGGCTATGCGCTTGGGTACAAGGCGAGCGATTGGCCACTTGCAATTCGATCTTTAACTTTGCGTGCAAGCACTTGGCCCGAACACACGGCAGACGCGCAATTCAGACTAGGCAAGGTTTACAGCGAAACAGCGGCTCGAAACGACGATAAGGCCTTTCAAGCTTTTCAGAAAGGCTTCAATGCAGTGCCGATTGAGCAACAAGAAAACTACCTTGGCCAAGTTCCAGAAAATGTTCGACCACGCATAAAAAAACACCGTTCATAGGAACGGTGTTTTGATCCGGAACCAGGCGGAAATCAGGGGCTGCCGATGGCAGTAAAACTCGCGGTCACATTTGGGGTCACCGTCGTATTTGTCAAAGTGCAAGCCACCGACGCTCCGGAGGCAACTGCACCTGCAGTAATGTTGAAGCCAGTTGGCAAACCGCCTTGCATAATATTTGTGTTGCTCATGTCGCTGCAATCGGTAACTGCAGCACCTTTCCCCGTCGTGATGCTTCTTGCCGCATAGTTAATAGCTGCTGCTGATGAAAGTGCACCAGCGACTCCCTGTGTCGCCGCCTCCGCCGCATCACCCTTCAAATCCACAAACTTCGGCAAGGCCACCGCAGCGAGCACGCCGAGGATCACGATCACCATCACCAACTCAATCAAAGTAAAACCGCGTTGCACATGTTTCATGTTGTCCACCTTGTCAGTTTGAAGAAAAATCGCGTCTGCTTGACTGCACTGAACGCCATGCTAACCGCCTAGCAGCAAAGTTTATAGCAATAAGCTCTGGCAGTGCATGAAGTTTTGCAGTCAAGTACCGGTAAAAATTACCCTTTTTATGATCTTTCGCAAAATTACACTACTTAGCCAACCTAATCGAGCACCTGTCCTTGCCACACGTAGGGCTCTTTGGCGGTCAACTGGTAAGGCAGCACCGAAGTGTTAACGACGAACCAGGCTACCGCGTCCCCACTGGCTGAATCGAACTCTGCGCCGTCCAGTGGCAAATAGCCGACACAGCCGCACGCAGGCTCAAAAACCCAACCGCCAGAAGGTAACAGGCTCAAACTTTTGGCCTGGATCACGCCACGGTAATTGACTGGCCGACGCTCCAACAGATCAAACGGGTTGCGTTGCATCATGGCAACGGATTGGCTCTGTCCAGGCATCTGTGCCTGCAAATGCTGCATGACCAAGGCCGTACGCAGCGCGCCCAGTGTGGTTCGTATGCCGGCAAACTCGGCCTGTCTTTGAATCACCCGTGCCTGGTGCAAGAAGGCAACCACAAGTGCACCGATCAAAAGCACAACCAAGGCCCATTCAACCAACCGTTGGTTAAAAAACAGGAAGCTTCCTTGGGCGGGGCGGGCGCTTGCCATGATTAGCCGCCACTCTTGCCCATGGCGGCCTGGCCCATGTTCCACAGTGGCATGAACACACCCAACGCCAACAGCAACACCAGCACACCAATGATGGCCAGCAAAATTGGCTCGATGGCTGCCGACAGGCCCTTGATGTTGTAGTCGGTCTCACGCTCATACATGCTGGCAATCTCGAACAGCAGGTTGTCAAGCTCACCGGTTTCTTCGCCCACGTTGATCATTTGCAGCACCACGGGCGTAAAGACGCCGGTGGCCGCTGCGCAGCGCGAGATGCTCTCGCCGCGTTCAATGCCATCGCGCATTTGCTCGATGCGGCTGCCAATGAAGGCGTTGTCTACGGTTTGCGCCACCACGGTGAGCGCCTGCACCAAGGGCACACCACTTTGACTCGACAAGGCAAAGCTGCGGGCAAAACGCGCCAAAGTGGCCTTGAGGATGATCTCGCCCACGATGGGCAATTTGAGCTTGCGCGAATCCCAGGCGTAGCGACCAGAAGGCGTGCGCAGGTAGGTGCGCAGCAACATACCCAAACCGACACCCGCACCAATCAGTACCGGCCACCAGGCCAGCATCCAGGCTGAAAAGCCAAGCAAACCACGGGTAATCAGGGGCAGTTCGGCGTTGAAGCCAGCAAAAACTTTGGCAAACACCGGAATCACAAAAATATTCAGAATAGTCACCGCCACCACCATGGCAATCATCACAAACATGGGGTAGCGCATGGCCTGTTTGATGCGCTCACGCACATCACGCTCAAACTCTAGGTGCTCGTTCAGGCGCAAAAAGACTTCAGTGAGCCGCCCGGTCATTTCACCCACTCGAATCATGGAAATGTAGAACGCACCAAACACATCAATGTGGCGCGCCAGGGCGGCGCTGAGTTCGCGGCCCTGGTCCAGGCTGGAGCGCACATCTTTCAGCAAATCCACCATGGCGGGTTTGCTGTTGGAAGCCTCCAGACCTGCAAAGGCCCGCAAAATTGGGACGCCAGCCTTGTTCAGGGTGTACATCTGGCGTGAAAACACCAGCACGTCTTCCACAGTAACGGCCACGCGGTTAAGGCGCTCGAACCAGTTGTCACCCTCCGTTTTGGATTCGGCCACCAAGGGGCTGATCTGCACGGGAGACACGCCCATGGCGATCAGTTGGTCAGCTACCCCGTTCTCGGATGCGGCTTCCAGTTGTCCCTTTACTGCCTCGCCCCGGGCGTTGCGCCCGCGCCATGCATAGGCGGCCATGCTAGACCCGCCTTTCAGGGCTTATCGTCGTCTTCATCGTCATCGGCATCGAAGCCTATTCGCAGCGCCTCAGCCAGCGAGGTGCGCCCCTGGCGAACCAGTTCCAGAGCGTGCGCCGCCATGCTTTGCCCTTGCATGCGCTCACGCGCCAGTTTCATAAAGGCGGCCGGGTCCGAGCGCGAAGCGGCCTGTGTGAGCGTCACGTCCATCTCAAGCAACTCGTAGACACCCTGACGACCAGCGTAGCCCGTGCCATTGCAATGCGAGCAACCCCGCCCGCGCTTGGACACCAGCGCCTGACCCGGTGCCTGCATGGCATCCAGCCAGGATTGCTCCTGCGGTGTCGCCAGGTGCGACTCGGTGCACTCGGTGCAATTGAGCCGAACCAGCCGCTGCGCGATGACCGCCTGCAACGATGTGGCCACCATGAACGGCGGCACGCCCATGTCCAACAACCTGAACGGGGTGCTGATGGCGTCCCGCGTGTGCAAGGTGGACAACACCAAATGCCCGGTGATGGCAGCACGCAGGCCAATTTCGGCGGTTTCAGGATCGCGCATTTCACCAACCAAAATCACGTCTGGGTCCTGACGCAAGCAGGCCCGCAGCACCTTGGCAAAAGTCAACTCAATTTTCTCGTTCACCTGCACCTGGGTCAGGCCGGCCAAGCGGTATTCCACCGGATCTTCCACGGTGATGACCTTGAGCTCCGTGGCGTTGATTTCTGCAAGCGCCGCATACAGCGTGGTGGTTTTACCCGACCCAGTAGGGCCTGTAACCAGCACCAGCCCAGAGGAACGATGCAGCACCTCACGAAAACGCTTGAGCATGGCCGGTGGCATACCGATGTCATCGAGCCGCTTCATGCCCGCGCCCTGCTTGAGCAAGCGCATCACGGCTGACTCGCCGTAGGTGGTGGGCAGGGTAGACAGGCGTACATCGATGGTGAGGTCGCGCAGACGCACACTGAAGCGACCATCTTGCGGCAGGCGTTTTTCTGATATGTCCAGCCCGGCCATCAGCTTCAGGCGCTGCGCCAAGGCAGAGCCAATGCGTTTATCAGCTTGGGTCTGGGTTTGCAGCACGCCATCCACACGCACCCTTATCTGCAACTCAGACTCCTGGGGCTCAATGTGCACGTCTGATGCACCCACCTGCATGGCATCTTCAAACAAAGACTGCAGCAGTCGCACCACGGGCGCGCCTTCGGTGCCGACACTGGCGGTGAGTTCACCAAAGTCAACTGCATCGCCCAGGTCTTTTTCCAGGGCGCGGGCCAGACCGCTGATTTCTTCAGTGCGACGGTAGAGGCGGTCAAAAGCCAGCGCCAATTGGCTCTCTGGCGCCACCGCAATGGCAACGTTGCGCTTGAGCAGCCGTGTAAGTTCATCAAAGGCGAACAGGTCCAGCGGGTCGCCCATGGCCACAAGCAGGGTCTCGCCTTTATCTTCCAAAGCCAGCGCCCTGAAACGCCTTGCGGCCGCCTCTGGCAAGAGTTTGGTGACCTCTGCACGAAAGGGGAAGGTTTTGAGGTTAACGAACGGCACCCGCAATTGGCGAGCCAAGCCATTGGCCAAAAGTTCTTCGGTAATCAGGCCAGTTTCAATCAGTAGGCGACCCATCTTCTTGCCAGTCTGGCGTTGAAGATCAAGTGTTTGCTGCAACTGCTCTTGCGATATAAGCCGCTGCTGGACCAGCACATCACCCAACCGCAATTTTTCAGGCCGACCCGTCGGCGCTGCGGCAGGTTTCGGGTCTGAATAGGCGACGGTTTCTGCCATGTTTGAGTGGAATTGAGCTTAGTGCAAGTGACGCGGTTTGCGTCCACCACCGTGTCCGATGCCACCCGAACCGCCCGAACCTCGCGGTGGCTTTCCAAGTTGCAGCGAACTCACCAGTTCGTCAAAACGCTGACTGAAAAGGGTGTCAATGGATTCCACCACGCCGCCCAGTTCTGCACCATCGAAGTGGCGCTCCATCAAGTTAATGACATCCTGCACCAACAAGTCGCGCTGCACTTGCATGATCGACCCAGGATCGGGGCCGACAAACAGAATCACGAAGTCGTCGCGCGATTCCTCGTCGGATTCAGTCTCGGAATCACCCTCTTCCTCGTCAAACTCGGCGTCGTAAAAAGTAACTTCAATGGCGGCACCAGTTTTGGCTACTTCATTGAGGTTCATGCACATTTCATCAAGTGCCTGGCGAAAATCATCGTCACCTTCCACCGTCCAGCACATCTGGAGCAAATGGTCATTGGTCTCAAACTGAATGCCTGGCTCGTCTTCGTAAAAGCTGCCCGAGGCATCAGTCAAGGAGCGTGCACCTGCATACTTCCAGATAGGCTTAAGGGCGTCCTGCAACTGCGCAAAGGTCACGTCATCGCGCAAGGCAACTTGCCCATGCACATGGATTTCAAGGGGAGCGTTGTAGCGGGACATGGTGAGAAAGTGTAGTCGAGCTTGGAGCCGGGACGCAATAGCCGGAGTATGCAATAAAAATAGTACTCTAGCCCTTATTTAACAAGCTCTAACAGCTATATTTTATGTAGCTTTTTAAGGCAGGCCAATGACGCCTATCGGTCGTAGAACACCGCGCTCACGCTTGGATTCGGCTGACCAGCGCCCGCGTAAAATCGGCGGTGCCTGCCTTGCCACCCAAGTCACCGGTGCGGACCTTGTCCACGTTCAGCGTCTCATCAATGGCGACGCGCAATTTGGTCGCCATCACTGGCAGTTTGCAATGGTCCAGCATCATGGCTGCGGCCAGCAACAGCGCAATCGGGTTGGCAATTCCCTTGCCCGCAATATCTGGCGCTGAGCCATGCACGGCTTCAAAAATGGCTGCATCGGCACCAATGTTGGCACCCGGCGCCATACCGAGGCCACCTACCAACCCGGCCACCAAGTCGGACAAGATATCACCAAACAAATTGGTGGTGACAAGCATGTCAAATTGCCAAGGGTTCAAGACCAATTTCATGGCACAGGCATCGATGATGACCGTGTCCAACTCAAACTTGCCCTTATATTTGTCTTCGTATAGCTTGAGGCCGGTGTCAAGAAAAATGCCGGTCAGCGCCTTCATGATGTTGGCCTTGTGCACGATGGTGACCTTTTTGCGGCCAGTGAGCACCGCATGGTCAAACGCGTATTCCAGCAGGCGCCGGCCACCTGCGCGGGTGTTGATGCCGGTGGCCATGGCCACNNTGCTCGTGGCCGATGTACAGGCCTTCGAGGTTTTCACGCACCACCACCAGGTCAACCTTGTCGAAACGGCCACCCGGAATGATGGTGCGCGCGGGCCGCAAATTGGCATACAACTGAAACTCTTCGCGCAGCCGCACATTGGACGACCGGTAGCCGCCACCGGATGGCGTTTCAAGCGGGCCCTTTAACGCCAACCGGGTGCGCCGGATGCTGTCGAGCGTGGCTTTGGGCAAAGGGTCACCGGCTAGTTGCACACCACCAAGCCCGGCAATCTGACGGTCCCACACAAAGGGTGCGCCCAGCGCATCCAGGGCGGCGAGCGTCGCATCAACAATTTCCGGGCCAATGCCGTCGCCGGGAATCAGCGTGGCGTGAATGGGGGTAGTCATGGGCAATCCTGTTGTTGACGTTCGAGACGAACAAATGGTGCCTGAGACCGGAATCGAACCGGTACGCCCGTTATTCACGAAGCGGCGGATTTTAAGTCCGATGTGTCTACCTATTTCACCACTCAGGCACGGGTGTATTGTCAAACAAAAAAGCCTCACAAACTTGTTTTGCGAGGCTTTACAAGACCAGATTGACCGAGAAAACTGGAGGCGCGACCCAGAGTCGAACTGGGCTAGACGGATTTGCAATCC
>DFWT01000130.1 GCA_002381045.1 Rhodoferax sp. UBA4127 | reverse complement strand
CACTTCGCTTTTGAGCGGGCCAGGGCTAGAAGTCGAATTCTTATAAATGTCTGGCAGCAGTTTACCTGCTGGTGCACGCTAGCCTGGCTTGGACTGGCGTGTTGGAAGGTGGGTAAACAAGGCTGGTGCTGCGAACCTGAACGCCGAACCAGTCACCGGAAGGCGGATACAGCTTGGACAGTTCTGTTTTTTCTTCTGTGTGGCGCATGGAAATTCAAGTTCGGAAACGGTGCACCAAAAAAGGAAGCCTGGCCATTTGCAGACTCAAGCTCAACCGAAAACACCAAGCATTTATTCAATTGGCGAAGCATACCAAGCGATTTTTGTGCCACAAAAGGCGATTTGGTCAATTGTCTAATCTGCATCCAATTCAATAGCTACACTCCCTTTTAAATAAAGGGCTAAAGGCTAGTTTTTTCATACATTTCGACGATGTGCTGCCCGGCCGTGACCGGTGGGTACTTGGGCGGATTGGACGCATCAAAACACCCCGGTAAAGCGCTGACCACCGCGTGGTAGTCCATGTCATAAAAATAGGCCACCGAGTAGCGGTTCTGGCCAGGGGGCTGCGGCAATACGCGGTGCAAGTTGGACCGCCAGCGGTCATTGCTCCAGCGCTGCATCATGTCGCCCAGGTTCACCACAAAGCTGCCTGGCACCGGCGGCGCATCCACCCAGACATCCCCCAACTTGACTTGCAAGCCACCCACATCATCTTGCGCCAACAGGGTCACGCTGCCCCAGTCGGTGTGTGCCCCGGAACCCACCTGACCCTGTTGCAAGGGCTGGTCGTTCGGCGGGTAATGCAACAAACGCAGCACCGGCATGGGATTGGTCAAAAAGGCATCAAAGTAACTGGCTGGCAAGTTCAGGGACTCGGCCAACAGGCTCAGTATCTGCCGCCCCAAACTGGCCATGGCTTGGGCATAGGCATTGGTACTTGCGCGAAAGCCAGGCACGAGAGCCTCGTCCGGCCATTGATTCGGCCCCTGGTTGGGCACCCCCGCCATGACCAATGCGTCATCTGGCCCTCGGTCCACACCCAGGTAAAAACTCTCTTTGAGGTCCGCAGGCTTGCCAACTTCCAGGCTTTGCCAACCCACTGGGTCATAGCCGCGGCTGATGCCAGACTTGTCGATGTGCCAACGCGATTTGACGTCTAGCGGCAAGTCAAAAAAAGCCTTGGATTGTCCGAACACCTTCTGACGAAGGTCAGGCTGCACTCCGTGCCCAGTGACATAAAAGAAACCATTCGCGCGGCAGGTCTGGTCCAACAGCTGCGCCACATTCTTTCGGGCGCCCGGTTCACCCCGGCGAACCGGAGCCAAGTCAATCACCGGCAAGGACAACATA
Organism: Rhodoferax sp. UBA4127; assembly: GCA_002381045.1. Classification (GTDB taxonomy): domain Bacteria; phylum Pseudomonadota; class Gammaproteobacteria; order Burkholderiales; family Burkholderiaceae_C; genus Rhodoferax. Next base: position 2,330 of record DFWT01000130.1, on the reverse strand, counting down.
GGCACTCCTGAAGCAGTTTCAGGGTGCCATTGTCAACCCTAGTCGATTTAGAAGTGGTATTCGGCCCGGATCATGGTGGTTTTAGCGAACGCACCCTTGCCAGCCGCACCGTCGGAATTGTTGCCAAACTTATTTTTCCACCACTGGTATTCCAAGCCAACTCGGAATGTCTTGGGCTTGGCGCCCATCACACCACTGAGGTCATACATGACTTGCATGTCGATATTGGTTTCAGATGCTGATTCCACACCAAATTCATTCTTGCCCTTGGATGCGATGAAATTGGCAAACCCCTCAAACGACAGCGGCACGCCTGGCACGGGCATACCCCACACGAGATTCAACATGGGATGCACGTCATAACTGTAGCGCGGGGTCGCCACGCCAGAAAAGGTGCTGTAGGGTGCATTGCTTTCCCAAAGCGCCAATAGTCCGATGTTCAAAAAACCTGGTACGTCCATCATGAAACTGGGGCCCGCCACCAGCATGCGCTTCTTGGAGTTGTACCCCGCGTCAGTTTTGGTGTTGAAGTCAAAGCCCACCACCGCACCCATGCCTCGCACTGGGCCAAACTTGAAATCTTTACCGGTCGCCTTGGCCAGATCCAGCGTGTGGCGATACACCACATATACCTCTTGTGCTCCGCTGCTTGCACCCTTGCTCGAAGGATCATTTTCGTCTGATAACAGCAGATCCGCATTGAAGAAATTCGATCCGTACTTGTAGCCGCTGACATGGTTGAAGTTCAGAATGTTTTTGCTGATTTCTTTACTGTTGAACGGCTCAGCAAAGTCAGTGCCGTAACGGTAACCAATGGAGGTGTCGCTCCAGTCAGCAGCCTGCGCAGACAGGCTGCACAAAGTTGCAGCAGCCAACGCGGTGGCGCGCATCAAATTAGGGAAATTCATAGGGAAGTCCTTTCGTCATCGTGGTGCATTGAAAAAATACCGATGCACCAACGCAAGTTACGGGCCAGAAAATAGGACGCACGCGCATTGACGCTAATCGTGCGCAGTTGGACGCATCCCTACAATTCATTCGGACTTGCCATCACCCATGCGCAAGACGATTTCGACTCCCATCGCTAACCCATGACCTGGCTCGCCCAACTGGAAATTGACTACACGCTCGGAGGCGAGCGCACGGTTGCACACCACACGCACAACGGTCCCTTGCGCGTGTTGCAAAGTCTGTACCCCGAGCCCGGTGGCATTTGCCACAACGTGCTGGTGCATCCGCCTGGCGGTCTGGTGGGAGGCGATGCGCTGACCATCACCATCACGGGCGCAGACCATACCCACGCGCTGATCACCACACCGGGTGCCACCCGCTTTTACCGGTCCAATCAAGACTTGGCTGTACAACGCACGGTAATCACGCTGGCAGGTCGCTCTCGGCTGGAATGGTTGCCACTGGAAGCCATCGCCTATGACCAGTGTCTGGCTGAAAACCACCTGACGGTGAATCTGGATGCAGACTCAGAATTCATTGGGTGGGATGTAACCGCTTTCGGCTTGCCCAATGCCTCCCTGCCCTATTTGCAAGGAAGCTTCATGCAGCACATTGAGGTGCCTGGCATCTGGCTGGAGCGAGGCCGACTGGATGCCAGCGACGCGCGTTTAATGAATGGTCCGCTGGGTCTGGCTGGACACCGTTGCATGGCATCGGTTTTTTTTGTGAGTGGAAAGCCCATCGAGCGAACGCGTCGCGAGCAAGCGCTTGAATTGGCGCGTTCAACTGTGGGTTCGCATGCCTTGTGCACCACTGCGGGTGTTACCAGTCCGAACCCTCAGGTGATCGTGTTACGGGTATTAGCCCCGATGGTGGAACCTGCAATGCAATTGCTGCGGCAAGTGTGGCAGGTGTGGCGCCAGCACCTTTGGCAATTACCCGCGACCACCCCGCGTGTGTGGTCGACCTGAAAACCTAAATCGCCACCATCTGGCGCACACCATCGAGTCCCATATTGGCACCAAAGCCCTGGGCTTTGACTGCGCCGCGCTCCATCACCACATACTGGTCGGCTAGTTCCTGGGCAAAGTCGTAGTACTGCTCCACCAGCACAATCGCCATGTTGCCGCGATTCGCCAGCATGCGAATCACCCGACCAATGTCCTTGATGATGCTGGGTTGGATACCTTCGGTGGGTTCGTCCAATATCAACAACTTCGGCCCCGCGGCCAATGCCCGCGCGATCGCCAACTGCTGTTGCTGCCCGCCAGACAAATCCCCGCCCCGGCGTTTGAGCATTTGTTTCAACACCGGAAACAACTCATACAACTCAGGCGGAATCGGCGTGCTGGCAGGCTTGTAGGCCAGGCCCATGCGCA
>DFWT01000223.1 GCA_002381045.1 Rhodoferax sp. UBA4127 | reverse complement strand
GCTTTTGAGCGGGCCAGGGCTAAAAGCCTAAAAACCTTAGAACCATCTGGAGCGCAGGCGCTGAACAAGTAGGACTGCACCCAGAGCCATTGCACCCGCGACCAAGCCGAACAACAGGTTCAAGGCCATGGCTGCAAGGGGTTGCATCAAGTCACCTGCACCGGCGCTGAGTTGTTCAATGCCCGCACCCACCGCATGCCAGCCGTGCGCCAAGATGCCGCCACCCACCAAAAACATGGCCGCCGTGCCCAGCACGGTCAAGGTTTTCATCAGTTTGGGGGCTGCCAGCAACAGGGCTCGACCGAGAGCCTGCTGCGCGCCATTTGCAAAACGGCTTTGGCGTTGGCTTAAAAACAGGCCCAGGTCATCCATCTTGACAATCGCAGCCACCAAACCATAAACACCTACCGTCATTAAGATCGCCACCCCTGCCAGGACGCTGAATTGAGTCAAAAATGCACTGGCTTGCACCGTGCCCAGTGTGATCACGATGATTTCAGTGGACAAAATGAAATCGGTACGAACGGCACCTTTGATCTTGTCGCGCTCAAAGGCAACCAGGTCCACGGCTTCATCGCTCACCGCCTTTAGCAAGTTTTCATGTTGCGCCGCGTCTTCAGTTGGGGAGTGCAATAGCTTGTGGGCCAGCTTCTCAAACCCCTCAAAGCATAGAAATAACCCTCCAGCCATCAACAAAGGCGTGATGGACCACGGCGCCACCGCGCTTAAGGCGAGCGCGCTCGGCACCAAAATCACTTTGTTCAGCATGGAGCCCTTGGCCACTGCCCACACCACCGGCAGTTCCCGGTCGGCCTTGACACCAGCCACCTGTTGCGCATTCAAGGCAAGGTCGTCACCCAAAACACCTGCGGTTTTTTTCGCTGCGACCTTGGTCAGCAGCGCCACATCGTCTAGCACGGTGGCGATGTCGTCGAGTAGAACCAGCAAACTACTTGCCATATCGATTCACTTTTCAGGGTTGATGAATTTGGACCATAAAAAGTGTCATTTCAATTCGCGTTTGAAGCGGATTTCTTCCACCCGCGTCGAACCCATTTGCACCGTTTTAATACTGGTCATCTCGCGCTTGAAACCGGCCAAGTCAAAAAAGCGCAGCGCGCGCTCGTAACCCAATGGAACCCAAGCCGTGACATGAGTACAACCTTCTTCCAAAAGTGCGTCACGGGCAGCGTCCCACAGCGCCAAACCCACACCTTGGCCCCAGTGGCTGGGCATCACATAAAACGACCAAATTTCGCCCATGGTGGCCGGTGTTTTGGGGTCACGTGAGCGATCAAACGCCACAAAACCGACTTCATCGCCACCCTGCACTGCCACCAGCACCTGTGGGTCGGCAAACTCAATGGCTTCGCGCCAGTAAGACTGGCTTTTTTTCAGGCTGTCGAATTCAGGCATCGCCTCGCCGGGAAACTGCGCTTTGAAAGCGGCCTGGCTGGCACTGGCCTGGATCTGGGCAATTATTTTGGCGTCGCGCTCTTTGGCGGGGCGAACTTCAATCTGGGAGGGTTCAGTCATGCAACGAGGTCAAGGCAAATGCCCTGAGGTCAATCAAAAGGGAGCCGCATTGTCGCCGCTGCGGTGGGTGTGTTCTATTGACCCACATAACTCCTTGCATTCCGAGGGCATTTGTGCCTTGGCCCGACGTTGCAGAAAGTGCTCTTGCATCTGCCGCTTCGCGCATTTCTTTTTGCCGAACACCTCGAGATGAACCGCCAAAACGGCGGGCTGGCGCATGATGGGTGAACTACCGATTCAGGTTGAGACCGGTCGGCCGAAGAACACTAAACCTGTCCCTCATTAAGCCGGTTTGACGTTGGCCGTGAGTGGACCACAACGGCGCACTCAGTGTTGAAGAAAGGCGACCATACTGGCCACTGTGCCCCATTCGACAAACTCGTTAGGTTGCACGGTGGAGCACCAACCCGCCCTTGAGAAGGACTTGTTCTACCTTTGAGAAGCCGACACTTGCCAAGGCTGCGGCCTGTTTCGCAACGGACATGTACAACTGGTCGTTCTTCATTCCACCCTCGCCGGCGAAGTGGTCGCATACGAGATAGGCGCCACCCGGCAGGAGCAATGACCTGACCTGTTGATGGAGTTCTGCGGCGTAGCGCTTGTGCCGCAACTCGTGAACTGCTTGAATGGTGACAATGCAGTCGAACTGCCCAAGCCCACTTGACCAAGCGGGCTCGCGGAAGTTGCGCTCGATAAACTTAACGCCCGAGCCCAAGCGGCCGAGGCGCTTGGCCGCCAATTCGTGCATTGCCGAGGAAAAATCCAGTGCCACGTATTCGACTGACGGAAGTGCGCCCAGCAGGTGCTCGGCTAGAAAGCCGGGGCCAGAGCCAAGCTCCAAAATGCGGTGGACGCTGTTGCCATTGGAAAGTATTTCCGAAGCGAACGCTTCGAAGAACTCGATTCGCCACGGGCGCTTGGACATGGCCGTTTCTTCCCACTCGCGTGCATCGCGCATGAGACGAAGATCGATGGGACTGGGTATGTCGCTGAACATATCTTGCAACCTAACGTTTGAGGTCAGGTGGTCCCAAGAGCGGCGCGTTTGAGCCCCGGAGCTGACGAAGATAACTTTGGCCGTTACGCGGCTTGCACGCGTAGCTGTTGGGGCTCGCCTTGACCGATGGATTAGGCCGCATCTGGGCGATCCCGAGCAACCAAAGCGTGGTATTGTTCTAGCGTGCCACCGGCAAGCGACTTGAACATGACGCGCAGTGTGTTGGTGTTCCTGCCCATGTGAACGCCATGGCGCACCCGCGAGTCAGTGAAGCCTTGCCGCTCCCAGAATTGTTCGGCCCTCGCGTTTCCACTAACGACCCCAAGCCTGAGCCATTTGGCACCGTGTTTACTAGCCCAGTCCTCAAGGCCCTGGTAAAGAGTTGCCGCGTCACCTTTGCCATGCCTTGCAGTAGCAACGATGAACGTACTGATGTGCCAAACGGCTGGCACAAGCATGTCCGAGACGATGTTTGCCATAGCGGCCAGACTTCCGTTTGGGGCGACGTAGCCAAGAACCAACTTGCGGGTATATGCCCAACCATCAGGGAGTGTCTCGTGAATCTCTTCGTGCGCCTCGTTAGACGAGGCTGACTCGCCATTGACGGAAAGAAAGTAGAGGGGGTTCTCATCAAAGAACCGCTGTAGCAAGGGCTCCATGCCAGCCTTCAACTCAATGACTGTCAATGTGGGAAGCGGCGAAGGTGGGAGGGCTTGGTCAATCATGCGGCCAAACGTAATGTCCTGAGCAAACCTTGCTCTATAAGTTGGGCGTTGCTCCATAGGTCGTTCATCGAATCTTCCTGCGAACGGCTTTTAGCCTTGCTTCGTGCGTTGTCGGCGGACTTTCTAACAGTATCAAAAGCCAACAAACACCACAGGTTAGTTTGCCCAAATTCTAGGCGGCAAGCCGGTTTCCAAAACTGGACCACACACTTAAACGACCGCAACCGCCGCGCTCCGGAACCTCACAACGCGACATTGTTGAAGTTCAAAACTTAAGGTCGGTTCCCGAAAAAATGGTTGCGCCCTAGTGCACCAATACTGCTGGCTGCCAATGACATTGACCACCAAAAACCTGCCAAAATTTCAAACAAAATAGCGCTCTAGACCTGGCCCGCTCAAAAGCGAAG
>DFWT01000230.1 GCA_002381045.1 Rhodoferax sp. UBA4127 | reverse complement strand
TGTGCGCCGCGCTGGCGCTGGCATGCCCACTGCCCTTGACGCCGTTGTCAACCGCCTGCGCGGCGTTGTCAACGGCAGTCTGTGCCAATAACGCACCTTGTGCCAAGCCCAACGAAATGAAGAGAAACGCTGCCTTGTTCAGTGAAAAAACCATGAGGTACTCCTAAAGTTTCTTGACGGGCGTACTTTATCCGCTTGGTGTTGGTTCAGGTACAGCCCGCCTGCTTTAACGAAATTCGACGATTAAGCGGCTTTGAAAAGCGCTGCAACCACCCGCTTGGGCTTGATGTTGCTGGAAACACCGCTGCGTGCACCGGGACGCACCGGTGCAGCTTCCCAGGCTGGTTTGGCTTCGGGCTGGAAGCTGGGCTCGTAGGGTTTCTCGAAAAACGGGTCAAGCGGCACGTGCCTTGGCGGGCGGCGATGGGTCTCACGCGAACCGCGCTCAAACTCATCTGAATGGGCTGCGCGAGCGCCGTCTTCGCGGTACAGCCTGCGGCCATCGTTGATGTGGCCCTGTTTGCGAATGTCAGGCAGGTCTTCCTCAAACGACATCGGCTCCAGTTCGATCTTGAGCTTGAGCATTTTCTCAATGTCAGCGATCAACCGTGCATCACTCTTNNCGGTGCGGCCAATGCGGTGCACGTAGTCTTCGGCGTGGAAAGGGATGTCAAAGTTAAACACCGCAGGCACGTCTTTGATGTCCAACCCACGCGCGGCCACGTCGGTACAGACCAGCAAATCGACCTCGCCTTTTTTGAAGGACTCGAGGGCTTTCAAACGTTCATCCTGGCTCTTGTCGCCATGCAGGGCGGTGGTTTTCAAGCCTTCGCGCTCCAGCGACCTGGCCAGACGCGCACAGCCCAGCTTGCTGTTGACAAACACAAACGCCTGCTTGAGCTCGCGCTGACGCAGGATCTGGTGCAAGGCGTGGCGTTTGTCGTCACCCTCCACACTGTAGAAATGCTGCTCCACGGTCGACGCCGTGGCATTGGAGCGCGCCACCTCGATGGTGATCGGGTCTTGCAGGTAGCTGTTGGCCAGACGTTTAATTTCAGGCGAGAAGGTGGCCGAGAACAAGAGTGTGGTGCGTTGTTTGGGCAGGTAGCTCAGAATGCGTTGCAGGTCGGGCAAGAAGCCGATGTCGAGCATGCGGTCGGCCTCGTCCAGCACCACATATTCCACCTGGTTCAGCACCGCGTTCTTGGCTTCGATGTGGTCCAGCAAACGCCCGGGGGTGGCCACCAGCACTTCCACACCCTTTTTCAGCTCCAGGGTTTGGGGTTTCATGTCCATGCCACCAAACACCACCGCGCTGCGCAGTTGGGTGTACTTGCCGTACAGCTTGACTTGTTCAGCCACCTGATCCGCCAATTCACGTGTGGGCAGCAGCACCAGCGCGCGCACCGGGTGACGAGCGGGCGAGGTGGAGCCGTTTTCATGCTTGAGCATGCGCTGCAACAGCGGCAAAGCGAAGGCGGCCGTTTTGCCAGTGCCGGTTTGGGCAGCACCCATCACATCACGCCCTTGCAGCACCACAGGAATGGCCTGGGCCTGAATCGGGGTCATGGTCTCGTAACCCATCTCGGCCACGGCGCGGGCCAAAGGTGCGGCCAGTTGCAACTGGGCAAAGGCCATGATGGGGGTGTCAAGGGTCAGATCGTTGGAGATCTCAGAAATAGTTTCGGTCATTCAAAGCCAGGTTCAGATGCTATCGATCCGATAGCTGGTCTCGCCCAAGGTACTGGGCTGGGACCCTATTATCTCTCAAGCGCTACAAAGTGCTCGCCGAGAAGGTGTCGCAGCGCTTTACATTGCCATTTTTCAGGCCAATGTCAAACCAGCGTTGGCGCTGTGCGCTGCTGCCATGGGTAAAGCTGTCGGGCACCACCTGGCCACCGCCAGCACGCTGCAAGGCATCATCGCCAATCTTGGCGGCGGCGTTCATGGCCTCTTCCACATCACCCTGTTCGAGCAACTGGCGCGAGGCATGGGCGTGGTTAGCCCACACACCGGCAAAACAGTCCGCCTGCAACTCGAGCCGCACACTCAGGGCGTTGTATTCGGTCTGGCTGACGCGCCCACGCATCTGATCCATCTTGGCGCTGATGCCCAGCAGGTTTTGCACATGGTGGCCTACCTCATGGGCAATCACATAGGCCTGGGCAAAGTCACCTGGCGCGCCAAGACGAGTTTTCAGGGTTTCGTAAAACCCCAGGTCGATGTAGACCTTTTGATCTGCCGGGCAGTAAAACGGCCCCATGGCCGCCTGCCCCTGGCCACACGCCGTGGGCGTGGCCCCGCGAAACAACACCAGTTTGGGCTCTTTGTAGGTGGCACCACCCTGAGTGAAAACTTGGGTCCAGACGTCTTCGGTATCGGCCAGGACGGTGGACACAAAAGCCGCCATGCGGTCATCGGCCGGTGGTTTGTGGGCTGGCGCGGACTGGGTCTGCGGTGCGATATCACCGCCACTGAGCAGGCTAAGCACCGTCATCGGGTTGATGCCAAAAAAATACGAAGCCACCAGCGCAATCACCACCGAGCCGATGCCGATGCTGCCCCCGCCCAAGCCGCCGCCGCCCGACGATCCACCACCGTCACGGCGGTCTTCCACGTTGTCAGATTGGCGGTTGCCTTCCCATTTCATGAGGTCAGGCCTTGGGCAAAGTCACGCCGACCTGACCCTGGTATTTGCCACCCCGGTCCTTGTAGCTGACCTCACACACATCGTCCTTGTCGCTCTCGAAGAACAGCACC
>DFWT01000102.1 GCA_002381045.1 Rhodoferax sp. UBA4127 | reverse complement strand
TCATGTCGCGCGCCAGGCGGGCCACGTCCAGTGCCTTGCCGCAGCTATTGCGCTTCAAGATGGAGGTGATTTCAACCGCCGCCGTGCCCTCGTCCTTCATGCGACCCAGGCGCAGACAGCCTTGCAGACCGAGCGAGATTTCAGTTTGCATGTCGGCCAGTTTCTTTTGAATCAGCTGGTTGGCAGCCAGCGGGCGGCCAAACTGCTGGCGGTCCAGCACATACTGGCGGGCGCGCAACCAGCAGTCTTCAGCCGCACCCAGGGCACCCCAGGCGATGCCGTAGCGTGCACTGTTGAGGCAGGTGAATGGGCCTTTGAGGCCGCGCACTTCGGGGAAGGCGTTTTCATCCGGGCAAAACACACCGTCCATCACAATTTCGCCGGTGATGCTGGCNNCGCAGGCCGACCTTACCGTGGATCGCTGGGGCACTCAAGCCCGGGGCGCCTTTCTCCAGCACAAAGCCGCGAATCGCACCGACTGTGCCCGTTTCAGACACCTCTTTGGCCCAGACCACAAACACATTGGCAATCGGGCTGTTGGAAATCCACATCTTGTTGCCCGACAGCTTGTAGCCGCCCGGCACCTTGACGGCGCGGCTGAGCATGCTGGCCGGGTCACTGCCGTGGTTGGGTTCGGTCAGGCCAAAGCAACCAATCCACTCGCCTGTGGCCAGTTTGGGCAGGTACTTCTGTTTGGTCGCTTCGTTGCCGAACTCAAAAACTGGCACCATGACCAGCGAGCTTTGCACACTCATCATGCTGCGATAACCACTGTCCACCCGTTCCACCTCGCGGGCAATCAGGCCGTAGGCGACATAGTTCAGACCGGGGCCACCATAGGCTTCGGGGATGGTGGGGCCAAGCAGGCCAAGTTCGCCCATTTCACGAAAGATGGCGGCGTCGGTTTGCTCCTTGCGAAACGCATCGACCACGCGGGGCTGCAACTTGTCCTGGCAGTAGGCGGCAGCGGCCTCTTTGATCATGCGTTCGTCGTCAGACAGTTGCTGTTCCAGTAAAAAGGGGTCTTGCCAGTTGAATGCGGCGTGGGCCATGCAGGGTCTCCGATAGAAAATGAAAATGCTAAAGAGGCCCTCCGTATCAGGAGGGCCTAGGTCAAATCACATCTTGCACAAGGGCGATGCTGGAGGTGTCAGGTTGGCATCAAAGGTCTGCTCAACCACCTGGCGCAACACACCATCCACCTTCTTGACGCGGCCCACATAGTTGGGCAGCACCAGCTGGTTGTCAGCGGCACGCAGGGCCACCTTACCGTAAATGGTGTCAAGCGTGACGTTGTTGCGCAGCGCCTTCACCACATCTTCGGGCTTGACACTCTTGGCCAGTTTCACACCTTCGAACATGACCTGAATGCCGTTGTAGGCCTGGCCTTCCACATCGGTAGGCAGGCGATTGAACTTGGCCTTGAAGGATTTGACAAAGTCTTTGTTGCGCGGGTTGTCCAGGTCAGGCGAATAACCCAGGTTACCCGGTACACCTTCGTAGGCAGCGCCGACCGCATTGATCATGAAGTTGGACAACATGGCGTGGGTCAGCAGCGCGGTTTTTGGAATCAGGCCAAATTCCTGTGCCTGTTTCATGAAGGCGATGGCATCACGACCCACTTCGGCCACCCAGATGGCGTCCACGTTGGCGGCCTTGAGTTGGGCGATGTAGGGCGAGAAGTCCTTGGTGCCCAAGGGCACGTACAGGCTCAGCGGAACCTTTTTACCTTGCGACTCCACCGCTTTCTTGAACGACTCGGCCGAATCACGGCCCCAGACATAGTCTGCACCCAGGGTGGCAAAGGTGTTGCCCTTGATGGTCTTGGCCCACTCCTTGATCATGGCGATGTCCATCGCGTCAGAGTGGTTGGTGCGAATGCCGCGTGCCTTGCAGCTGTCCGTGGTGATCTTGTCAGATTTGGAGGCCTGCACAAAGTAGGCAGCGTCCCAGCGATCCAGATTCTGAATGATGGTCAGCGATATCGATGAGGGCACGGCGCCGATCAGCAGGTTAAAGCCGTCACGCGCCAGTTTTTCGGCCACACGGCGGCCTGCATCGGGCGTGCTTTCGTCGTCAGCTTCTGACACCTCGACCTTGCGGCCATCGACGCCGCCTGCAGCATTGGCTTCGTCAATGGCGAATTTGATGGCAGCAATGACTTCACCGCCCTGCTCGGCAAACACACCGGACTTGGACGACACTAGGCCGACCTTGATGGGATCTTTGGCCTGGGCCAGTGCGGCAAAGGGCAAGGCTGCCGCAATGCTCAGGGCCAGCAGGGTACGTTGTACGGGTTTCATTTTGAACATTTAGAGTCTCCAGATTGATTTAAGAAACCGGATGCGGTCCGGGCGCCGATACCTTCAGAAAAATACTCACACCATCACATGGTCTTCAAGATCAAGCAGGCTCTCACGGGTGTTTTCCACCGGACCTTGGGCAACCACAGCACCTTTGGCCATGGCGCAGTAGCGCTTGGCCACACGCACCACCAGACTCATGTTTTGCTCAATCAGCAGCAGGGCGGTACCCTGGTCTGCCACCTTGTTGAAAATGTCGGCCAGTTGGTCCACAATGACTGGTGCCAGGCCTTCGGTAGGTTCATCCAGCAGGATCAGTGACGGGTTGGCCATTAGAGCCCGGCCCACGGCCAGCATCTGCTGTTGTCCACCTGATAACGCGGTGCCGGGTGTATGGGAACGTTCCTGCAGAATCGGAAACAGCTTGTAGATTTCAGGCACCGACCAGGGGCCTTTGCGGCCGGTGGCCGCACCCAGCAACAAGTTTTCTTCCACCGACAGATTGGCCACAATGCGCCGACCTTGCGGCACCACCACCACACCGTGCTGGGCGGCAACATAGGTGCGCGGCTTTTGCAACGCATAGTCACCCAGGTGGATTTGCCCGCCGCGCATCGTCGCTATTCCCAGAATGGTGTTCACCACCGTGGTTTTGCCAACGCCGTTGCGCCCGATCAGCGCCACGCGCTCGCCCGCACTCACCGTCAGATCAAGGTCATACAAGATATGAGCGGAGCCATAGAACGCGTTGACTTTCTCAAGTTTTAGCAATGGGCTCATGCTGCGCTCCCCAGATAGGCGGTGCGCACCCGCGGGTCAGCACGCACGGCTGCTGGTTCCCCATTGGCGATCACACGGCCGAGTTCAAACACCGTGACCACGTTGGAGATACCAAACACCACATCCATGTCGTGTTCCACCAACAAGACCGAGACATCCCAGCGTGAGGTCAAAGCCTGCAAATGTTTGGCCAGGTCATGCGACTCCTGCACGGACAGGCCGGCCATGGGCTCATCCAGCAACAGCACCGAGGGCCGACCGACCAGCGCCAAGGCCAGATCCAGGCGGCGCTGCTCACCGTAACCGAGGTCGGTTGCCACGGCGTGTGACAGATTTGACAAGTCAAGTTCCTTCAGGATGGCGTCGGCATCGGCACCTGAATCAGCCACCCCCATCTTGTAGGAGGCCAACTCGACCTGCTGACGCACCATCATCTGCTCAAAAATACTGGTGCGCTGAAAGCTGCGCGACAAGCCGCGTTGCCGACGCTCGGTTGGCCCCAGGTGGGTGACATCCACACCGTCCAATGACACCTTGCCACGCGTCAGACGTCTGCGGCCGGTGATGGCATCGATCACGGTTGACTTGCCGGCCCCATTGGGACCAATCAAACCGTGAATCTGTCCTTTTTTTAACGACAGCGAAACACCATCCACCGCCTTGACTCCACCGTAGTGGATCGCCACGTCCTGCGCGTCCAGGACCAGTTCGTCGTCTGAAGTGCCCATTCAATGCCCCAATGTCTTGCTAAGCGCGCCGGGTGCACCTTTTCCCCGGAGCAATTTCGCCAGCGTTCCGGCAATGCCGGACGGTGAAAACACAATGACCGTGATCAGTGCGATGCCAAAAATGGCCATCCAGTGGTTGGCATAGCTGCCCAGAATGTCTTTGGCCAAAAAGTACACCACGGCTCCTACAGCGGGTCCCCACAAGACCTTGTGTCCACCAACCACCACCATCATCAAGGCCACGCCAGACAGGCTCCAGTGCAGGTTCTCTGGCGACACAAATCCGGTACTCAGGGCTGACAACAATCCAGCAATGCCTGTCACGGTGGCCGACAGCGCATACACCGCCGCCCGGGGCAGCAATGTACGGATGCCAATAAACCGGGCGCGCTCTTCGTTGTCGCGCACCGCCTCGGTGATGCTGCCAAAGCGGGTGGACAGAAGCAAAGTCAGCAACAGCAGCACCACGATCAGGGTGACCCAGCAGATCAGGAACATGGTGCCGGGCTTGAGCAGTTGCGACTGCGCCACGCCGAACAGGGTTGACGGCCAATCGATCGACATGCCATCGGCGCCGCCGGTCAGGCCGCGTGAGCGTGATGCGGTCAGAAAAAACATTTGCCCAATGGCCAGCGTCAGCATGCCAAATGCGATACCGGGCACCCGCACAATCACCAGCCCCATGACAAACGCCATCAGGGTCAAACCCAACAGCGTGACGATGATGGCAAGCTCTGCGGGCATGAGCTTGAGTTGCAACAGAATGCCGATCATGTAGCCGGAAAAACCAAAGTACAGCGCATGGCCAAAACTGACCATGCCGTTTTGCCGCAACAACAGGCCCACGCCGATGGCAAATACGGCGTAAATGATGGCCTGGGTCAGCAGGGACAGCAGGTTGTTGGAGCTCACGCCAAACACCAGTGCGACACCCAGTGCGAGTGCGACGGCGGTCGTGATGCTGATTCGTTGAGTTGACATGGGTCTTCTTTCTCAGGTTCTGCTGCCGGCAAACCCAGCGGGCTTCCAGATCAGGATGGCCACCATCAGCGCGAAAGGTATCAGCGCGGCCGCGTCGGGCAGATACACGGCCCCCAGCGCCTGAATCATTCCCAGCACCATGGCGGCTACAAACGCGCCCGCCAGAGAACCCAGGCCACCAATCACCACCACCACAAAAGAGTCGATGATCACGTCGCTGCTCATGGACGGCGACAGCGATAAAAACGGTGTGGCCACCACCCCTGCCAATCCTGCCAGGGCGGTACCCAGCCCGACCACGCCCGCACTCAACACATCAGTGTTGACGCCTTGCATGGCGGTGGTGGTTGGGTCGGTGCTGGCGGCGCGCACAAACAAGCCGATCTTGGAGTTGCGCAACCACAGGCTCAATCCAATGGCGACCAGCGCCCCGACACCAATCACCGCGATGCGATAAGCAGGCACCGGTGTGCCGAGCAGATCGACTGTGGTGTTCAGCGCCGCCGGGGCAGACAATGAGAAGTTGCTTTTTCCCCAGACCGTGATTACCAAGTCTTCAATGACCAGCAGCAGCCCAAACGTGACCAGCACCACACTTAATGGGTCACGGTCCTGCAGCAGCCGAAAGCCATAACGGTCCAGTAGCACGCCAAGCACGGCCATGATGGCAGGTGCTGCCACCAGCGCAACCCAGAAGTTGCTGTAGCCGGCAATCGAATACCCGATATAGGCGCCCAGCATGTAGAGCGAGCCGTGCGCAAAATTCACCACGCGGCGCAAGCCGTAAATCAGCGCTAGGCCAGAGCACATGATGATCAACAGCGCGCCGTAGACCAGGCCGTTGAACAGGTTGATGGTCAACATCTTCTTGTTTCCTTGTTATTCAGGGTTTGGTTCATGCCGTTTGTTCCTCTGGTAACGGTCGCAGTGCGGTGCCCACACCACCGAAGGCATTCCAACCCCCATCAACGGGCAGGACTGCGCCGGTGATGTAGCTGGCATTTGGTGAAAGCAAAAAAACAATGGCTTGTGCAATCTCGGCGGGCTCAGCCATGCGCCCCATCGGTGTGCGCTGGGCAATGCCTTTGGCATCGATGGCGCCTTGGCGTTCGAGTTCATTGATCAGTTCGGTGCGGACGTAACCGGGCGCGACAGCATTGACCCGAATGCCGTCGCGGGCCCATTCACTGGCCATGGCACGTGTCATGCCCACGATGCCGGCTTTGGCTGCACTGTAGGCATTGCGGGTGGGCAGGCCGCTAAAGCTGGCAATCGAGCCCAGATTGACGATCGCACCGCGCTGCTGACCAAGCTCAGGGTTTGTTTGCAGCATGATGCCGGCAACGGCCTGACTCATCAGAAAAGTGCCTCGTACGTGCACCGCCAGCACCCGGTCAAAGGCGGCTAGGTTCTGTGCCAAGGTTGGCCCGGTCTGGTCACCAATGCCGGCGTTGTTGACCAGTGCATCAATGCGGCCAAACGCTGCCATCACCCGGGCAACAGCCGACTGCACGCTTGATTCGTCAGACACGTCGCACATCAGTCCGATATGTGGCGCGCCCAACGCTGACGCGCGAGCTGACACCGCCTGCGCTTGCATATCCAGCAGCCCCACGCGGTAGCCCTCTTGCGCCAGTTGCCGTGCCGTCGCCCAGCCAATCCCGTTGGCCGCACCGGTGACGATGGCAACCCTGTCCCAGGGTTCGTGCAAAGTAGTTTCCTTCATAGAAAGGACGGAGTTTGATGCCCGATACGCCCGATGAATTGACGATTGCGGCTGAATACAGGACGATTCGTGCACGCCCGAATCGGTGTTTTCCCTAGACAACAACGCATGGCTGAAATACTGGGCAGCATGTGGCGCTCAGGCGGCGGTGCCAAACACCTTCGCGGTGTCGCGCAGTCTGAACTTCTGCAGCTTGCCACTGGGCGTTTTGGGCAGGTCTTCCATGAGTTCGAGCCGCTCAGGGTGGTATTGGCGCGTCACCTGATGCTCGGACAGGTAGCGACCCATCTCCTCTAGGGAAAAACTGTGCCCTGGCTTGACAGTCACAAAGGCGCAGGCCCGCTCCCCAAGACGCGCGTCCGGGTACCCGACGATGGCCACCATCGCCACCGCCGGATGTTTGTAGAGCAGGTTTTCGATTTCCAGTACAGGAATGTTTTCGCCGCCGCGGATGATGATGTCCTTGCTGCGGCCATTGATGCGCACATAACCCTCAGCGTCCAGAAAGGCCAGATCGCCCGTGTCAAACCAGCCCTCAGCATCGGTGGCGTTGAGATGAGCGCGTTTGAGGTATCCGGCAAACATGGAACTGCCTCGGGCGTACAACTTGCCGGTTTCGCCAGCGGGCAAGACTTGGCCATCGATGCCGGTCACTTTCAATTCGATGCCGGGCACCGGGCGTCCGTCGGTGCTGCCTGATTTTTCGTTGGTACGGTTCGGTTCGGTAATGGTCACGGCGCCACATTCGGTCATGCCCCAGGCCGAGCTGACCGCCAAACCTAGCATTTTTCGGGCACGCTCGATCAGCACCGGAGGAATCGGCGCTCCGGCACAGCAGAAATTGGCGAATTGGTCGGACACGGGGCCACCAGCCTCAGCCGCGGCACACAGGTCTGCCACAAACGGGCTCGAGGCCATGCTGAAGGTGATGTGCTCGTCGCGAATCAATTCGAGAGCCTGGCGTGGCTCCCAGACGTCTTGCAGCACCGTGGTAGCGTTCAAGATCAGTGGGATCATGGCCAGGTAGCCAAACCCGGTCAGATGCGCCATGGGCGAGGCCCCCAGAATGACATCTTTTTGCGTCAGGCCATAGGTATCAATAAAGGCGTGCAAGTTGGCAAAAAGGGTGTTGGAGGTGTGCATCACGCCTTTGGGTTCACCCGTGGTGCCCGAGGTGTACATCAGCAGTAGCACGTCATTCGGTGTCAGGCCGGTGCCCTTGAATGCTGGGGTAGCGTCACTGAGCAACAGCGACTCAAAGCTATTGGCGCCATCGCCCCCGAGCACCACCAGGTGCTGAAGAAACGGCAGGTCGCCGCGCATGCCATTGGCCATGGCCTCGTAGTCAAAGCCCTTATAGCTCTTGGGAACGATAAACACTTTGGATTCACCAAAGTCAAGCATGAACTTGAGTTCGCGCTGGCGAAAGATCGGCATGATCGGATTGGCCACGGCGCCAATGCGTGCACAAGCCAGAGCCAGGGCGATGAATTCCCACCAGTTGGGCAACTGCCAGCTCACCACATCATTGCGACCAACGCCCAGTGCGGTCAGACCCCGCGCCACCCGATCCACCTGCTGATCGAGCGCCCTGTATGTCAACCTCACCGGCAAGGTTGCATCACTGCGGTAAGCCGACACCGCCACATGGTCCGGACAATTTTGCAGGGCTTGCACCATGAAGTGGTTGATGGTCTGGTGGCGCCAAAAACCAGCATCGGTCATGGCCTTCTGGCGTGGCGGAATCAGGACGGGATCGAATTGCATGGACTGTCTCCTTCTGGTCTTTAAGTGCATTCTGGACGCTTTGCGCCTCATGAAAAAAAGCGCAATATGAGCAATGTATTGCTATATGTTGAATTTTGCAAGAGAAATTGACAAAAGTCATGTGTTTTAAATCTAGGTGTTTTCCCTAGTAAAAACATTAGCGTTCATTGAAATTTGAGTGCAATCAAAAAATCTTGAAAATTATTTACGTCATGATGTTGACATTTATTGACTTTCATTCATAAACTTGTCGCACTTGAACCAACAGGAGACTTGCAATGGATTTCACCGTCAACGACGACCAACAGGCCTTGATCGAAAGTGCCCGGCGTTTTGCCAAACAAAAGCTGGCTCCCGGCTACCGTGCGGGCGATAAAAGTGGACGGGTGGATCGCAGCATGGTCAAGGCCATGGGCGACATGGGCTTTCTGGCACCAGAGTTGCCTGAAATCTATGGTGGCATTGGTGTCGATTGCGTCACCAGCGGCTTGTTGCTGGAGCAAATTGCTTATGGCGACTTCAATATGTCGTACATCAACCTGTTGACCTCCCTGTGTGGCCAGATCATCGCCACCCATGCGCAAGAGTATTTGAAAGAGCGCTGGCTCAAACCCATTCTGGCGGGCGACAAGCTGGTGGCGATTGCGCTGACAGAACCCAGCGCCGGCTCAGATGCCGCACGCCTGAAGCTCAAGGCGTTGCGTGACGGTGACCACTTTGTCATCAATGGTGAAAAAACCTCGATTTCTCTCGCAGACCAATCCGATGTGGCGGTGGTGTTTGCCCGCACCGGCAGTGATGCCGATGGAGCCAAGGGCATCAGCGCCTTCTTGGTCCCAATGGACTTGCCCGGCCTGACCCGCACCGCGTTTGACGATGTAGGAACGCGCGCCGTGGGCCGGGGCTCGATCTTTTTTGACAACGTGCGCGTACCCGCCGACCACATGCTGGGCGATGAGGGCAAAGGCTTTATCCAGGTGATGCAGGGCTTTGACTACAGCCGCGCGCTGATCGGGCTGCAATGTCTGGGTGTGGCGCGCGCCTCGCTCGATGAGGCCTGGGAATACGCCAAGGGGCGTGAAACCTTTGGCCAGCCCATCATCGAGCGTCAGGGCGTCAGTTTTCCGCTGGCGGAAAGTGAAACCTACCTGGAGTCGCTGCGCTGGCACTGTCTGCGCACGCTCTGGCTCAAGGACAACAACAAACCCCATACGGCAGAGGCTGCCATGTGCAAATGGTGGGGGCCTAAACTGGCATGCGAAATCATTCACCAGTGTCTGCTGACGCATGGCCATGGCGGCTACGCCAGCGACTACGCCTTTGCGCAGCGTTACCGCGATGTGCTGGGCCTGCAGATCGGCGACGGCACTGCCAACATCATGAAGATGATCATCGCCCGGGAAAAATCAGGCATGCGTCTGACCTGATTTTATGAAAAATCAGCCTCTAGTCCTTATGCAATGTGCGCCACCAGCTCACATCTTTGACATATTGGTCTGCAGCTTGGTGAAGTAATGGATAAACGCCAACCGGTCGTCAAACGACAAATCTTTCAGGGCATTGCTGTAGAAAGCGTGGATAGGCTCTTGCAGCTTGACCCACAGCGCCATGCCTTGGGCACTGAGCTTGACCTTGCGCGAGCGCCGGTCGTCTTCACTGGTGGCGCGCTCCAGCAAGCCGTCGCGCTCCAGCCGCGACAGCAGGCCAGTGAGGTTTTGCCGACTGACCAGCAAAAACCGCGACAAATCACCAATCGACATGCCATCCACCGCCTGCGGACGCGACAGCGCCCCAAGCACCGACCACTGTTGCGTGGTCACGCCAAATTCTTCAATGGCTTGTGTGCCTTTGGTGTGCAGCGTGTTGGCCACCTGAAAAAGGCGAAAGAACAACCGGTTGTTGATCTCCTGGATGGCTTGATTTTTTTCGGTGCTGAGGTCTGGCATGGCGATGTGGGTGCTGGAGGTGAGCGCTCATCGTACGCGATGGCTTGAACGAAGCCATATCTTTTATTGAATTTTTAACAGGAGCAAATGCAATGCGTGGATTGAAAGACAAAGTGGTGGTGGTTACCGGCGGCGGCGGCGGCATTGGTGGCGCAACCTGCAGCAGGTTTGCCGCCGAAGGGGCCAAAGTAGCGGTGTTCGACATGAATCTGGAATCTGCCCAAAAGGTGGCCGACAACATCACCGCCGCTGGCGGCAGCGCGGCCGCGTTCAAGTGCGACATCACCGACCGCGCCCAGGTGGACGCTGCCGTGGCCGCGGCTGAGGCCCAGCTTGGTCCGATTGCCGTGCTGGTCAACAACGCCGGCTGGGATGTATTCAAACCCTTCGTCAAGACCGTGCCCGCGGAATGGGAGCGGCTGATCGCCATCAACCTGACCGGTGCCCTTCACATGCTGCACGCCGTGCTGCCCGGCATGGCCGAGCGCAAGTATGGTCGCATCGTCAACGTGGCCTCTGATGCGGCACGCGGCGGCTCGTCGGGCGAAGCCGTCTACTCTGCCTGCAAGGGGGGCCTGGTGGCACTCAGCAAAACCCTGGCGCGTGAACATGCCCGCCAGAGCATCACGGTCAACGTGGTGTGCCCAGGACCCACCGACACCGCCTTGCTTGCCGGTGTGGCCGAAGGTGCGCGCGACCCGGCCAAACTGATCGAAGCATTCCGCAGCGCCATCCCCCTGGGCCGTCTGGGCCAGGGCGACGATCTGGCGAGCGCCATCGCCTTCTTTGGCAGCGACGACGCAGCCTTCATCACCGGCCAAGTCATCAGCGTGTCGGGTGGCCTCACGATGATGGGTTAAAAATGATAGCTGATAGCGCTTTTAGAACGGGCGCTGCAGGCACATTTCTTCTATAAAACCTGATTATTGACTGATTCGATTCTTCACACAAGGAACTCTCATGGAAATGACAACCCCGGTCTACACAGACATCCTCTACACCAAGGCTGATGGCATTGCCACCATCACCATCAACCGGCCCAAGCAATACAACGCCTTCACTGCCAACACCTGCGAGGAAATGATCCACGCCTTCAAAGATGCTGACTACGACAAAAGCATTGGCGTGGTGGTGCTGACCGGCGCTGGTGAAAAAGCCTTTTGCACTGGCGGCGACCAGGGTACACAAGACGGCGGCTACGGTGGCCGTGGCGTAATTGGTCTGCCGATAGAAGAAGTGCAAAGCGCCATCCGCGACTGCAGCAAACCGGTGATTGCGCGCGTGAACGGCTTTGCGATTGGCGGCGGTAATGTGTTGGTAACCATTTGCGACCTGGCCATTGCGTCTGAAAACGCCCAGCTCGGCCAGGCTGGCCCGCGCGTCGGCTCGGTGGACCCCGGTTTTGGCACCGCCTTGCTGGCGCGTGTAGTTGGCGAGAAAAAGGCTCGCGAAATCTGGTACCTGTGTCGACGCTACACCGCACAACAAGCGCTGGACATGGGCCTGGTCAACGCCGTGGTGCCGCTGGATCAGCTCGACGCTGAAGTCAAAAAGTGGTGCGACGAGATTGTGGAAAAGAGTCCGACCGCCATCGCCCTGGCCAAGAAGTCGTTCAATGTCGATACCGAAATGATTCGTGGCATGGGCGGCCTGGCCATGCACGCCCTCAAGCTGTATTACGAAAGCCCAGAGTCGGCTGAGGGTGGCAATGCTTTCCGCGAAAAGCGCAAGCCCGACTTCCGTAAACACGTCAAGTAAGCCCTTAGCCACCGAAAGACCCCAATGATCAGAGACCCCGAAACCCTCACCCTCTTGCTCGACACCATCAGCCGTTTTGTGCGCGAGAAACTGGTGCCGATCGAAGCCCATGTGGCTGAGACCGACCAGATTCCTGTCCATATCGTGCAAGACATGAAGGAACTCGGGCTCTTTGGCATGTCGATCCCGGAGATTTACGGCGGCATGGGCCTGACCATGGAAGAAGAAGTCATGGCAGGTTTTGAGGTCTCCAAAACCTCGCCCGCCTTTCGCTCGATGTTTGCCACCAACAACGGCATTGGTGCGCAAGGCATCGTCATCGACGGCACCGAGGCGCAAAAGCAGCATTACCTGCCGAAGATTGCCACCGGTGAAATCATTGGCTCGTTTGCATTGACCGAACCCGACAGCGGCTCGGATGCTGCGAGCCTGCGCACCACAGCGGTGAAAGACGGCGACTTCTATGTCATCAACGGTACCAAGCGCTATATCACCAATGCGCCCGAAGCCGGCATTTTTACCGTGATGGCGCGCACCGACAAGGAACGCAAAGGCGCCAGCGGTATTTCGGCCTTCATCGTTGAAAAGGGCACACCCGGCTTGTCATTGGGCCACATCGACAAAAAGATGGGCCAGAAAGGCGCTCACACCTGTGACGTGATTTTTGACAACGTGCGTATTCCTGCAGCCAATCTGATTGGCGGCACCGAGGGTGTGGGCTTCAAGACCGCCATGAAGGTGCTGGACAAGGGCCGCCTGAACATCGCTGCCGCCAGCACCGGTGCCGCCGAGCGCATTCTGAGCGACGCGCTGCGTTATGCCCGAGAGCGCAAGCAGTTTGGCAAAGCCATTGGTGAATTCCAGCTGATCCAGGCCATGCTGGCCGACAGCCACGCCGACATCTACGCGGCGCGTTGTATGGTGATTGACGCCGCCCGCAAACGCGACGAAGGCCGCGACGTGGGCACCGAGGCCGCCTGCGCCAAGATGTTTGCCAGTGAAATGTGCGGCCGTGTAGCCGACCGGGCGGTGCAGATTTTTGGTGGCGCGGGTTACCTGGCTGAGTATGGCATTGAGCGCTTTTACCGCGACGTGCGCCTGTTTCGCATTTACGAGGGCACCACCCAGATCCAGCAATTGGTGATTGCGCGCAACCTGCTGCGTGAAGGCGGGCAGTAAGTTGCCACTGTCTGCGCCACACACCAGAGAACTTTTGCACACCCGAAGCACCGTGTTTCGCGGTTACCGGCGGGACGACGGTCTGTGGGACATCGAAGCGGAGCTGCTCGACACCAAAACCAAGTTGCTGCCGATTCCCGGCGACAACGCCATCCCTGCGGGCGAACCATTACATGGCATGACGATCCGGGCGACGATCAACGACCACTTTGTGGTTCAGGCCATTTCCGTGACTATGGATGCTACGCCGCATCGCGAATGCCCGCAGTCCATGGCCAGCATGCAATCCATGGTTGGCTGCACCATGAGCCGGGGCTGGCGTCAGGCGATTGAGCGCAATCTGGGTGGCGTCTGCGGTTGTGCCCACCTGCGCGAACTGTTGTTCAACATGGCCACCGCTGCGTTCCAGTCGCTGTCGCACGAGCTACCCAACCACAACCCTAACCAGCCCCCACCATTTTTTGGTAAGTGCACCACCTGGGACTTCAATGGTCCGGTGGTCGCGCGCGTGTACCCGCAGTTTGCGGTTCAGCCCGTCAAGGACGAGGACAATGCTATTAGTTGAGCAGCTGCTGGCGCTTAAAAAATATGGGCTAGAGCACGACAATACTTTAAGCTTTGCCAAAAACGCAAACGCAAACGCACCGTAGCGCAAGCATCCAAGCTTTGGGAAGCCATGACTTTCCCCGGTAGCCCATATCGCGTTGGTCGATTTCCCTTGCCTAGCTTACTGCGACATTAGACAGTGAGAGTATTTTTCAATTCAGGTATGGCCAACCATCCTGTACCGCACATGCGACGTTACAGCCGCTAACAATTCACCCGGCAACAAAGGAATGAACGTCAAGCGGCATACTTGACTCGCAGATCTTGGAAGTAGGACAGCACTCTGGCCGGATTGGCGGCCAGGATGGTCATGTGGTTTTGCGTGGCAGCTTTGAGCTTGTATTTGGTGCGCACCTGCACTCTCGAACCCAAGGCGTGTTTGAGGTCCGCGTTGAGCCGCTCATCCGCATTGAGTTCAGGGCTGTAGCTAGGCAGGTAAAGCACCTCGATCTGTGCCTGGTGCTCAGTCAGTCACGGTTTGACCGGCTTGCTATGGTGCACCCTCAGGTTGTCCAGGATCAGAAACACCTTCTTGCCCGCATCCTTGATCAGCAACTACAGGAATTCGATCAGCTTGTCTGAGTTGAACGCCTCATCGATGATCCATGCGCCGCATGGTCGGCGCGACGGAAACCGGTACCGAATCAGGGCACCGAACTTTTTCGTGTCAATAGGTCTGCCGCTTCAGTGGAGCTAGGGAGATACCCCGTTGAAAGCGACAGTGACATGGTATCTTGAATGCCAGTTCTTACCGGAATTCAAACGCTACAAACCAAAGTCGCATGACGACTCAGAGAAGATCTCAACTCCCCCGAGTCAAGCGCGACACCTCCCGCATTGTCAGCAGCGTATTGCCCACACCGCTGACTGCAATGGTGGCAATGCCAACCCAGGCCCATAGATCGGGCATATGGTCAAACACCAGCCAGCCGCCCAGCATGGCAAAACCGATCTGGGTGTAAAGGTAAGGGGTCAACACCGGTGCCGAGGCAAACATATAGGCGCGAATCAGCATCAGATGGCCCACGGTGCCCAGACAGCCCACCAGCGAAAACCAGTGCCAGTCGGTCAGCAGCAACTCCGGGCGCCAACCGGTGAACAACAGTATCAGGCTCATGATCAGGGCGCCGACCAGTCCGGTGTAAAAGTGGGTGGTGTAAAGGTTTTCCTCGCCACTCATGTGGCCGGTAAGCACCTGAAACCAGGCGTAGCAGGTTACCAGCACGGCCGGAAACACCAGCGCCCAGCCAAACACCTGTCCACCAGGACGCACCACCAGAGACACCCCGAGCAGCCCGCCCGCCAACAGCCACCAGCGCAGGCGTGCCACATGCGTTTTCAAAAACCAGGCCGACATGGCGGTAGCGACCAGCGGCGACAACATCATCATGGCCGTGAACTCACCCACCGGCAAATGCTGCAGGCCAAAGAACGAACAGGCGATGGTGATCAGCAGCAGCACACCGCGCAGCAGCTGAAAGCGAAGGTTACGGGTGCGAAAGAGCGCCATTTTTTGTAGCGGGTAGCGCATGACCAATGTGGTCAGAACCTGAAAAACATAGCGAAACCACAGCAGCATCAGCACCGGAATGACCCGGGTGACGTATTTGGTAGTGGTGTCTATGCTGGCGAAGGTCAGCGCCGCCAGCAGGATCAGTGCAACACCCATGCCCTGGCTTGACCGCCAGAATTTCACGGATGACCGCCCGTGCGCGCAAGAACGGACTTGGACTTAGCGCGGTTGGACAAAGGTCATATCTCCAGCGCCAACCGGCTGGCCTGTTCAATGGCGCGCCGCGCGTCCAGCTCGGCGGCATGGTCGGCTCCGCCCACCAGATGCACTGGCAAGGTCGGCGCGATCTGGCGCAGCTGGGCCCGAAGTTCGCGCACAGGCTCCTGCCCGGCACAGACGATGACCGTGTCAAACGGCAGGGTGGTCAAGACACCGTCTGCTGCCGCGTAGTGCAGGCCGGCATCGTCAATGCGCTGGGGCGTTACGCCAGTCAGGAAACGCACGCCAAGGCGTTGCACCTTGTCGCGCCGGATCCAGCCGGTGGTCAGTGCCAGCGAAGCGCCGGGGCGCTTGTCGCTGCGCT
Source organism: Rhodoferax sp. UBA4127 (assembly GCA_002381045.1). Taxonomy (GTDB): domain Bacteria; phylum Pseudomonadota; class Gammaproteobacteria; order Burkholderiales; family Burkholderiaceae_C; genus Rhodoferax. The sequence goes on along the minus strand of DFWT01000102.1, from coordinate 8,834 downwards.
GCAGCACGGTCACTTGTCGGCGCGCTGGGGCTTGGTCTAACCGGGGCTTGCGCCCGCCGGCAGATTGGGCGCTCAGGTCCAGTCCATATTCCGACGCAAAGTCGTCCAGTGCCGGCGGTTGGTGTGGCGCATCGCCCAACAAAAACTCCACCATGTCGTAAGCGATGGCACCGGCGCCGATGATGATCACGCGCTGACCCACTGGCGCCGCGCCCGACAACACCTGGTCGTAAGGCAACACGTCAGGCCGTTGCATGCCGGGTACCGAGAGTTGGCGTGGCCGCACGCCAGTGGCCAGCACCACCTCGTCAAAATCGCCGCTGGCCAACTGCGTAGCGGTTGGTGCACAGTTCAGTTGCACATTCACTTTTTCTTCCACCAGACGGTTGCGAAAGTAACGCAGCATTTCGTCAAATTCGGTTTTGCCTGGGATGTTGCGCGCCAACCGAAGCTGGCCACCGACTTCGGGTCCGGCTTCAAACAGGTTGACCCAATGACCACGCGCCGCGGCATTGAAGGCGAAGTTCATGCCCGCAGCACCCGCGCCCACCACGGCAATGCGTTTGGACTGTTGTGCCGGTTGTGCCACCCAATCAAGCTCACGTCCGGCGCGCGGGTTGACCAGGCAGGTGGCGGTTTGATGCTTGAAGATGTTGTCCAGACAGGCCTGGTTACACGCAATACAGGTGTTGATTCGCTGCTCCTGCCCCTGTCGCGCCTTGCGGGCAAAGTCCGGGTCGGCCAGCAGCGGACGCGCCATCGACACCAAATCGGCCTGGCCGGACGCCAGAAGACTTTCCGCCACGTCGGGCGCGTTGATGCGGTTGGAGGCCATGACGGGAATGCTCACCACGTTTTTGATGCGCTGCACCGCATAAGCCCAGCCGGCCCGTGGCACATTGTGCGCCACGGTCGGCACATCGGACTCATGCCAGCCAATGCCGGTGTTCAGAATGTCAGCCCCAGCTTGTTCTGCGCGCCGCGCCAACTCCAGCGTCTCATCCCCGGTCATGCCGCCATCCACCAGGTCGAGTGCCGAGATGCGGTAGATGATCGCAAAGTCTGGCCCCACCGCCTGTCGCACCGCCTTGATGACCAGGATGGGCAGGCGGATGCGGCCGTCAAAATTGCCGCCAAATTCGTCGCTGCGGTCATTGGTGCAGGGCGCGGTGAACTCATTGATCAGGTAGCCCTCAGATCCCATGATTTCTACTGCATGGTAGCCAATATCACGTGCAGCCATCGCTGCACTTGCGTAGTCCGCTATGGTTTGTATCACCTCGTCGGTCGTCAAGGCATGCGGCGTGAACTTGTTGATGCGTGCACGCTGCTTGCTGGGGCCAACGCAGCCGTCAATCTTGGCGTAACGGCCGGCGTGCAATAGTTGCATACACACCTGTGTGTCGGTGCCGCGCACGGCATCCACAATGGCGTGATGCCAGCGCAAGTCGGCATCAGCCGTCATGGCTGGGGCGTCGTCCTCCATGCGCCCGGCCAGGTTGGGCGAGATGCCGCCGGTGATGATCAGAGCGATTTCGCCCTCAGAACGGGCACGGTAAAACGCCTGGATGCGCTCGACGGGACGGTCCATGCTTTCCAGCCGGGTGTGCATGGCGCCCATGACCATGCGGTTGCGCAGGCGCAGGTTGCGCACCACCAGCGGTGCCAGCAAGTGGGGATAGGGCTGGTCACCGTGCCCACTTTGCCCAAAAGGGATCGACGACTGTCCCGAATGTGTTTCACTGGCCCGGAGGCTGTGCTGCCCCATCATTGCCCGCCTTCATAGTTGGGAGCGCGTTTTTCGCGGAAAGCAGCCACGCCTTCTTTCATGAAGGCCGCAAAACACATGGTCTGGCCGCGGTCTTCCAGCGCCATCACGGTCGCCAAACTGCCGGTTTCTTGCGCCATGGCCAGGCCGTCCTTGGTTAAACGCAAGCCTGCCGGGGACATGGCGAGCATTTCCTGCGCCAAGTCCTGGGCGGTTTTAGTCAAATCTTCTTCGGGCACCACATCGTTGACCAGACCGATGCGCAGGGCACGCTCGGCTTTGACAAAACGGCCGGTGTACATCAGCTCGGCGGCCACGCCTGTGCCCACGGCGCGTGGCAAAAAGTAGCTGATGCCCATGTCGCAGCCGGTGAGGCCGACTTTGGCCATGGCCACATTCATGCGGGTGTTGGGGGCCGCAAAACGTACATCACAACCCAATGCCAATGCAAAGCCACCACCGCAGGCGGCGCCCTGCAGCAGTCCGATCACCGGCTGCGGGCAGCGGCGCATGCGCAGCACCACGCCAGACAGTTGGCGCTGCAGGCGCAGTCCCTGATCAAGTGACACCGTCAACTGGTCTACGTCGTCGAGGTCATAACCTGCGCAGAAGTGCTTGCCCGCGCCGCGCAATACCACCACCCGAACGTCGGTGCGCTCGGGCAGGCTGCCAAAGTAGTCGTACAACTCCTGGGTCAGAGCCAGATTGAGCGAGTTAAATTGATCGGGCCGGGAGAGTGTGAGCCATTCAACATCGCCCTCACGCTCAACAATGATATTGCGCCATGGGTTTTCGGCGGGCGAGTGGGCTTGTGTCATGGTGATTTTTCAGTGAAAGGTGCAATGAAATAGATAGCTTATTGCGCAATATAGAAAAGGGCTTTAGGCCAATTTAGTGTCAAATTTACAGGGTACGGGCGATCAGCTCGCGCATGATCTCGTTGGAGCCGCCATAGATGCGGTGCACCCGTGCATCGGCAAAGGCACGGGCAATCGGGTATTCCCACATATAGCCATATCCACCGTGCAACTGCAGACATTGGTCAAGCACCCTGCCCATCAGCTCGGTGCACCAGTACTTGGCCATGGCGGCCACCGTTTTGTCCAGTCGCTCATCACAAACCTCGGCCAGGCAGCGGTCCACAAAGACCTGGGCAATCTCGATTTCGGTCTTGATTTCAGCCAGCCGAAAACGCGTGTTCTGGTAGTCAGCAATCAGGGTACCAAAGGCCTTGCGCTGGCGCGTGTAGTCGACCGTCCACTGCAATGCCGCGGTGCTGGTAGCTACCGCACCCACCGCAATCTGCAAGCGCTCCCACGCCAGTTCTTTGGCGAGCAGGCCAAAACCCTTGTTCTCCTGACCCAACATGTTGCGCTGCGTCAGCACCACGTTGTCAAAGTACAACTCACAGGTGTCTTGCGCCTTCATGCCAATTTTTTTGAAGTTCTGGCCACGCGTCACACCGGGTGAGGAGGCTTCCACCACCCACAGGGTCAGGTCTTTGCATTCGGGATCTTTGCTGGACTTGGCCGCTACCACCAGGATGTCAGCACACTGCCCGTTGGTGATAAAGGTTTTCTGGCCATTCAGAATCCACTCGTCGCCCTGCCGGATGGCGGTGCTGCGCATCGCGCGCAAGTCGCTGCCCGCGCTGGGTTCGGTCATCACAATGGCGCCAATCAGCTCACCGCGCGCCATGCTGGGTAACCAGGCCTGCTGTTGTTCTGGTGTTCCGTAGTTGAGGATGTAGGGCGCCACGATGTCCGAATGGGTGGAAAAACCAGGGCCGGATAAACCCAGCCGAGCCTGTTCTTCAATCAGGATAGAAGCAAACAGGCGGTCGGCCCCGCTGCCGCCACAAGACTCAGGCAGCGTGGTGCAGAGAAAACCTTCTTTTCCTGCTTTGAGCCAGATCTCGCGCGGGACGACGCCGGTTTCTTCCCAGACGCTGTGAAAAGGGGCCACTTCCTGCTCAAAGAACTTGCGGGCCGAGTCACGAAATGCCTCATGGTCCGGGCTGAAAATATTGCGGCTAAGGATCGTCATGGTGTTTCCAAGGGGAGTAAGCTCGTTGGCGTCATTTACCCGCGCGGGGCAAGAAAGGCTTTGATGCGGGTTTGGGCTTCTGTGGTGGAGACCAGGGTGTGGATGCCATCGAGTTCGGCCTCAAACCCGCTGGCGGCCAGTTTGCCCACTTGCGCCATGCAACGTTTGGCCACTTGCAGGGCGGGTGCAGACTGACTGGCAATGCGCTGCGCGAGCTTTTCGGCCTCCAGTGCCAGATCAGCCGGGTCCACCGCCCACTGCACCATGCCAAGCTGGCACGCAGTCGCACCATCCACCACGTCACAGCCCAGGACGATGCGCGCCGCTGTTCCCGGCCCGCATAGGCGCGTCAGACGCTGGGTGCCACCTGCCCCTGGGATCAGCCCGAGCTTGGCTTCGGGTAAACCGAGCTTGGCGCTGGTGGCAGCCATGCGCAGGTCACAGGCCAGGGCCAGTTCAAAACCACCGCCCAGTGCGCTGCCGCCGATTTCGGCCAGGGTGACACACGGAAGAGCTTCCAGGCGGTCAAACAGCGCATGAAAACCCACGATGTTTTGCCGCATCACATCGGCACCACCTTCCATGGCAAAACAGGTCTGCACTTGGGCCAGATCGGCACCGGCACAAAAGGCTTTTTGGTCGCTGCGCAGGTGTATCACGGTCAGGTCTTTTTTGGTGGTCAGGCAGTCCAGCACCTGCATGAAACCGGCTATGAATTCGGTGCTGATGGCATTCACCGGGGCGCGTTGCATGGTGACGCGCACCACCGCGCCGAGGTCTTCAACTTTAAACATGGGTATTGGCTCCATTGAGTGACTTGAGTTCTTCGCGTAACTTGAATTTCTGGATTTTTCCGCTGGGCGTGGCGGGCAAGGCATCGCGCAGCACCAGGCGCTCGGGCAGCTTGAAACGCGCCACCCCACGCGCTATCAGGAACTGTTTCATCTCCTCAAACCCCAGTGTTTTGCCGGGCGGGCAGACCACCACCGCACAGCCCAGTTCACCCATGCGCTCGTCGGGTAAGCCGATGAGCGCCACCGAATGGCAGGCCGGGTGTTCCAGCAAAATGTCTTCGACCTCACGCGCCGAGATGTTCTGCCCGCCGCGGATGATCATGTCCTTGATGCGCCCGACGATGCGCACGCCCCCTTCGGCAGAGACCGTAGCCAGATCGCCCGAGTGGTACCAACCATCGGCATCGAGTGCGCGGGCGGTCAGTTCCGGCTCACCCAGATAGCCGATAAAGGTATGCGGCCCGCGGGACCATTGCTCACCCGGCTGGCCCGGTGCGACCGGCTTGCTGGCCTCATCGACCGCGCAGACTTCCACACCCGGCAGGGCCCGGCCATCAAACTGCCAGGCCGCTTCAATCGGGTCTTCTGGCCAGGTGGCAGTGTGCGGCGGGCTCTCGGTCGAGCCGTAAATACTCATCACCCGCACCCCCAGCGCGCGGGCGCGCCGCACCAGCACTTCAGGGATCGGGGCACCGCCACATAAAAAGTAGCGCAGGTCAGGCAGGCGTTTGCCGCTTTTTTCCATGCTGTCAACCACATCACTTAGAAACGGTGTGGCACCCATGGTCCAGTTGGCGCGGCTGGTCAGCATCTGGTCCACGGCGACATCGCCCTTGAACACATCCAGCAGCGACACCGTCGCTCCGTTCATCAGCGTCATCAAAATGCCATGCATAAAGCCGCTGGTGTGGGTGACCGGCGAGGCCATGAAACACACATCCGTATGGCCCAGCCCCAGGGTGCCCGACAAGGCGCGTTCGCCATAAATGGCGGTGTTGTGGGTGTGTACTACGCCTTTGGGTGTTGACTCGGAACCTGAGGTGAACAACAGCAAGGTCGGGTCATCAGCGGCCGCATCGTGGTCTTGCGCCAGCAACGGCCCGCTGAGGGCTTCATCAAGCGGCGTGCCAAGGGTCACCTGGCCTGAACCGATGACCACAATGCTGGGCTGCACTTTTAACTCGGGTGCAATACGCTGCAGATGCTCGGTGTAGTCCACACTGCGAAAGTGTCCCGCCACCACCACGGCCTTGGAGCGGCTCTTGTTCATGATGAAGGCCAGGTCTTTCCAGCCGTAGGTGGGTGGCAGGGGGTTGATCACCGCACCCAGCTTGAACGCGGCGAAGGTCACGACAGCGGTTTGCCACCAGTTGGGCAGGTGCATGGTGACCACGTCCCCCGCACCCACGCCACGCACCTGCCAGAAGGCGGCCAGTCGCGCGGCTTTATCGTCCAGCTCGCGGTAACTGACGCCTTGTCCGCTGGCGTCGGTAACGGCGGTTTTGTCGGGATGCGCTGCCACGCTGGCGGTGATCAGTTGCGCGAGTGACTTATCTTGCCAGTAGGCTGACTGGTAATAACGTTCGCACGCCGCAAGGGTCGGTTTCAGATCAATCATGGCGATTTACCTCTGAGTGGCCGGGCGGCCGGGAATTAGCCCATGAGCGATGTCCATCAGGCCGCCATCGGCCAAAATGTTCTGCCCCGTTATGTAGCCTGCCTCAGGCGCTATCAAAAACGAAACAATGCCGGCGATGTCTGCGTCCGGGTCGCCGATGCGATGCAGCGGCACCAGCGCTTCCCGCGCAGCTTTGGTCGGTGCATCAGCGTATACCTTGGCCGTGAGCGAGGTGTGGATCAACCCCGGTGACACCGCGTTGACCCGAATGCCGTCGTCCGCCCATTCCTGCGCCAGAGTGCGCACCAGCATCAGCAATGCTGCCTTGGTCGGGCTGTAAGCCCCCATGCCGGGGTAAGGCTGCACGCCAGACATCGAGGCCACCGACACAAAGCTGCCCCGGCTCTCTCGGAGCGCCGGGTAGGCTGCCTTGGCCAGCAGCCAGGGCGCTCGGGTGTTGACAGCAAACAGGTGGTCCCAGTCTTCGATGGCCAATTTAGCCAGTGTCGCAGGACGAGACACACCCGCGTTGGACACCACGGCATCCAGACCACCCAAAGCGGACAGCGCCTGTTCCACGAGACTGGCCGGCGTGGTAGGGTCAGCCAGATTGCCCAGCAGTGGCACCACTCGGCCGCCGTGTTGGGCTGCTGCTGTGATGACAGCCTCAAGTTCATCGGCGTGGGCTGAGCCACAGGCCGCAAGCTGAACGCCCTGACGGGCCAAACGTAAACAAATGGCTTTGCCGATACCGCGACTGGCACCGGTCACCAGGACCCGCATGGTCATGTTGTCTCCTTTGAGATGGAAATGTCATTGTTGGCGCGAACGGCTGAATGCGTCTTGACGATTCACGCAACTTACAGCACAATTCGTGCATCTTAAGAAGGAGTCAACTTGGCCACAAGGGTTATCCCTAGCTACTCGCTTTACGGAGTGGAAACGGAGCCAGATTGGCAGAGTTGGTTTGATTTTGAGTGGATTCCTCAGCGCTCCCGCCCTTATAACTGGAAAATCAGGCCTCATCAGCACGATGCACTGATACAGATTTTGTATGTGACGCAAGGCTCCGGCGAGGTGTTGATCGACCATTCGAGAACCCGATTCACAGCCCCTTGTTTGATTTCAATTCCGGCACAAACCGTGCATGGGTTCGATTTTTCCGAGGACGTGGATGGACCAGTCGTCACCGCAGCTCAACGGCCTTTGGAGTCCCTGGTTGTCGTGGCCTGTCCAGAGTTTCTGCCTAATATACGCAAGCCTGCCGTTCTCTCACTCGACGCGGTCGGTGGTCATTCAGCTGCATTGATGCCACTGTTTTTGGCGATCGAACGCGAGGCCCATATTCAGGCCCCTGGGCAGTTGACAGCCGGTCTGGCGATACTGGTCGCCATTTGTATCCAGGTGTTTCGGCTGACACATCTCAACGTCGCTTCTGCAAATCATGCCAACTCGCGCAAGGCCGCCCAAATCGAAAAGTTTCGCGCGATGGTCGACGAGAATTTCAAAAGTCATCTACCGATCAACCATTACGCCGCTCAGTTGGGAATCACACCCGGGCAGCTTTCTCGTTTGTGCCGGGAAGTGTTCGGAGTTTCCAGCCTCGATATGATCAATGCACGCCTGGTTCACGAAGCCCAACGAGTACTGGTCTACACCGGCAACAGTGTCAAACAACTGGCCTATTCCTTGGGGTTTAGCGACGAAACGTATTTTTGTAGGTTTTTTCGCAAACACACCGGCCTGAGCCCCATGGAGTTTCGTTCGAAGGCCATGCAGCAGATGGCCAATCCAGTAAGTCACAGTACTGCTAAAGCCTGAGACCAGCTGTAGTGTTCAAGTGGTTTGACCCGATGTGAAGTCAATGAATCCAACTCTATACGCAGCAAGAGATTGAGCCCTTTGCGCCAATGCCATTGGAAAAAATTCGAATTTACTTTCCGTACGTCGGCTTTTTGAGTGGCCAGCCCATAAAGTGAATTGCTGGACGGCGCGTCCGGACGTACAACCTGATGTGGGTGCGCATGATCGAACTGGCCGCCGCTTGGCTCCCCCATCCCAAAGATCCTTCATCCATGGCCGCAACAGCGCTTTGCGGTCAAATGCCCAAGGTGGAAGCCCATCGTGCAAACTGCGCACGCTGGGACCTGTGCGGGGAGAGCTCAGTACCGGGCATTGACTTCGCATGTGAGAGTGCGCGACACCAGTTCCGTGGCGTGCACATGGCGACTGCATTGCATGGATTGCACTCATCTCAAAAGCACTTGAAAGCTACCTCGGTTTACCTTGAACTGAAGCGGATCCATCGAGTTGTTGAATGGCAGGTTTGGGGGGATGAGGCTGGCTGAGTCAATGTCCGCAATGGGCACATAGTTCGCGGCCACGACCGTCGGCTGTATGGTCACCCGATTTGATGAAACCTCGTACATCAAGTTACGGGCGAGCACCTCGCGGCTCCCGCTGGCTCTAAACGACTAGAAGCGGGCGCCCGCCAACGAAGGCATATTGGCAATACTGCTACTCGATGACAACGAAATCTAGTCGAAAAGTGTCGCGATGGTCTTCATAGGCAAAAACAACCTACTGATCGACAGGTTCAAGGGTATGA
>DFWT01000174.1 GCA_002381045.1 Rhodoferax sp. UBA4127 | reverse complement strand
AAGAGCGAGTTTCTGGCCAATATGTCGCACGAGTTGCGCACACCTCTGAATGGTATTTTGGGCTATGCCGAGTTGCTGGAAATGGAGCTTGAAGACCCGGCGCAACGGGAATATGCAAAAACCATTCGATCCAGTGGCGAGCATTTGCTGGTACTGGTCACTGATGTGCTGGATTTGGCAAAAATCGAAGCCGGCCGGATGGACTTCACTCCAACCTTGATCGACCTGCCGAGCGTGCTTTCAGACATCGTAGGTTCGCAGCAGGGCCACGCTCAAACCAAGAATTTGACTTTGACATTGGTCGAAAACGTCATGCCTTCAACGCTTTTTGCCGACCCAGTCAGGTTGCGCCAGATTCTGCTGAATCTGATCAGCAATGCACTGAAGTTTACGGAGCAGGGTACGGTCACTGTGCGTGCATTCAATCAGAGTGACCACGTTCGCATCGAAGTACAGGACACTGGTGTCGGCATCAAGCCAGAGGATCAGCAACTGATTTTTGAGAAGTTCCGTCAGAGCGAAGCCTTTGTCACACGCAGTCACCAGGGTACTGGGCTTGGGTTAACACTGGCCAAACAATTGACCGAGCACATGGGTGGTGAAATCGGCATGAGCTCCACCCTTCACGTGGGTTCGACTTTTTATGTGTTACTGCCAGCCACCGAAACAAATCAGAGCAAGACATGACGAATGAGGCAAAAGGGATGACCCGACGTGTACTGCTGGTGGACGATGTGCAGCTTAACCGCAAGCTTGCCAATGCCTTTATGTCAAAAATGGGATGGGAAACCATGGAAGTTGACGGCGGCTTGCTTGCTTTGGATTGGTTACGCACCCATCCGCCCGTCGATTTGATCCTGTTGGACATCAGCATGCCTGATCTGGGTGGGGAAGAAGTCTGCAAGCAGTTGCGGGCCGACCCCAACTTTAGTCACTTGAAAATCATTGCCTACACCGCCCACGCGGGGCATGACGACATTCAGCGCTTTTTGGCCAACGGGTTTGACGCAACGCTGATCAAGCCGATTTCTTCCCAACGCCTGAAAGACGTCGTGGGTACATTGTTTCCTGCTGCTTGATCAGGCCCCGCAACTGCTCGCTGTTTTAAGGCACAACGGGTCAAGCAAACAGCCTCAGCAAGCGATCCAACCCACCGCTGTTGATTTGCACCATGGCCTGTTCTCGCACGGCGGCTTTGGCATGGTAGGCGACGGACAGGCCGGCCACACCCATCATTGGCAGATCGTTGGCACCGTCACCCATGGCGATGACTTGGGTGGGGGCGATGCCCAATTGCGCACAGGTCTGCAGCAGCATCGTGCGCTTTTCGTCGCCGTCACAGATGTCACCCCAGGCTTGGTCCACCATGCTCCCGGTAAGCGCGCCGTCCTGCACTTCCAGTTGGTTGGAGCGGGTGAAGTCAATGCCCAGTTGGTCACGCACCCGGTCAGTGAAATGGGTGAAGCCTCCAGAGACCAGCAGCACTTTCAAGCCGGCCTGTTTGCAGGCTGTGACGAGCTCGGCGGCCCCGGGGTTCAGGCGCAGGCGCTCGAAGTACAGCTGGTCAATCTGCGCCTCGGTCACGCCTTTGAGTAAGGCCACGCGCTGACGCAAGCTGGCCTTGTAGTCGGTGATCTCGCCACGCATGGCGGCCTCGGTAATGGCAGCCACTTCGGCTTTTTTGCCGACAGCATCGGCAATCTCATCAACGCATTCGATGTTGATCAGGGTCGAGTCCATGTCAAACGCGATGAGTTTGAAGTCTTGCAAGTGCAAGGGCAGGGTAAGGCCTGCGATTTGCAAGCCGGGTTCAAGTTCAATCACGCGCATGGAGTTACTACAATATTAATAGCTATTGATGCCTATGGAATAATGGCTAGACGTAAATTTATCGCAATTTTATCGTGGCTTCAAGTACAGCCTATCCGACCAGGTGGCCAGCCAATCGGGCTTGAAAGCCACCATCAATGCGGTGAACATGCCAGTCAGGAACGCATCGCCCCAGGCAACCAGCCAGTGCGCCACCAGGTTTAAGTCGTCGTCAATGCCGGGCAGGCTGTGCCCACTGGCTTGGGCCAGCAACCCCGCCACAAACATACAAAGCGCGGTGCCCAAGAATGCCCTGGCCAGCACATACACGAAAAGGTGGAGACCAAGCCAGCGCCGCACGGCCGCGCCCATGGCAAGCGCTAAAGTGGCCGGCACCAAACCCAGCCACACGATGATGTCCAAGGCGGTCTCCCAAGGCATAGGCGAGATCAGTGCAGCAATGATGCCCACGCCGCAAAGCACTGGCACCGCCAGCGGCCAGCCCAGCATCAAGACCACCAGGCACGCCCCTGAGCCTTGCAACTGCAAAGGCATCTGATGCAGGCTGGGCAGTGCCCACAACCAAGGCACCAGCGTTAGGGTGGCCAACAGTGGCGTGATGCGCAGGCCACCCCACAGCAGTTGCCAAGGACGAAAAAACAGGGCCACGGCCAGCGCCAACAACAGCAGAGTCAAATTGGCGTACAGCGGTGTCATAAGTCGGCACTCCACATGCTGCAATTACACCTGTGAGTGGGCTGCGTTCGCTTGCGACATGTCAATGCCCTCAAGACAAACAACGGCGGTTTGTGAGGCAAAAGCTTGTCAAAAAGTGGCTTTGATCATGGCCGCGGTCTCGCTCACCAGGCCTGGCCCCTCGTAAATTAGGCCAGTGTAGATTTGCACCAAATTGGCACCCGCCCGGATTTTGCTCA
>DFWT01000206.1 GCA_002381045.1 Rhodoferax sp. UBA4127 | reverse complement strand
CCGCATCACCGGCGTGCGCACCGCCGAGGGGCTGCTGACCGCCGACCAGTACGTGGTCGCGCTCGGCAGCTACTCGACCGCGCTGCTCGCGCGCTTAAGCATCCGCATCCCGGTCTACCCGGTCAAGGGCTACTCCATCACGGTTCCGGTCACTGATGCCCGTTACGCGCCTGAATCCACCATCATGGATGAGACCCACAAGGTGGCGGTGACGCGGCTGGGCGATCGCATCCGCGTGGGCGGCACGGCCGAGTTGGCGGGCTACAGCCTGAGCTTGCGCGAGTCCCGGCGCAAGACCCTTGACCATGTCGTCACTGACCTTTTTCCGCGCGGTGGGGACATCAGCCGTGCCGAGTTCTGGACGGGGTTGCGACCCATGACGCCAGACGGCACACCGGTCATCGGCGAGACACCCTACAACAACCTGTTTTTGTCCACCGGACACGGCACGCTGGGCTGGACCATGGCGACAGGCACCGGCCGACTTCTGGCCGACCTGCTTTCGGGTCGCAAACCCGATATCGACCCCGACGGACTCACCATGGCGCGCTATGCCAACAGCTTCAGTGGCCCTGCCATCAACTGATTGAATTCCTGTAACCCCACCTTTTGAATATGACGAATCCTCTGGTTCCCCTCAGTCCTGAAACGCACGATATTGTTTTGGACTTGGTATACGCAACCTGCAACAACATCGCTGGCAAGCAGATTTACGAACGCGACTTGTGCCTTCTGCACCGCGATGCCGAACTGTGCTTGCGCAAGGCCGTGCAATTGGCCGCAAAGGCGGGTTGTAAATTGAAAATCTTTGATGCCTTTAGGCCACACGAGGCCCAGGTTGAGTTGTGGGAAACAGCGCTAGACAAGCTGTATGTCGCAGACCCGCAAGTCGGCTCCAACCACACCCGTGGTACGGCCGTTGACTTGACCCTCGTGGATTCAATGGGGAAGGAATTGGACATGGGCACTGACTTTGATCACATGACTTCGCTGTCACATCACTTTTCCGATCTGGTGTCACCGCAGGCACAAGCCAACCGGACCTTGTTATTGAACATCATGGAACAAGCGGGCTTTCAGCATTTGCCCCACGAGTGGTGGCATTACGAGCTCCCGATGCAGGCCAATCACACGTTAATTGATAGTGCTCACCTGGGTAGTCTCAATCCAATGCAACAAAAGTAGAGACCCCAGAATTGGAAGATTCGGAAGTAGTCTGGCCGCCGGACGACTGGAAATGGTGCAACTTCCCGCCTATGTCGGCTTAGCGATTTTCTGGTCAAATTTAAAAGACCACTCTACAAAATCTTGAGGACCAGCTATGGGCACCTTCCAGCCGCCGACGAATACCCGTTTCAGGACTTCCAATTGGCTTTGCTTTTCGTAGTCATCTTTTGCCCATAGCCTTGCCTAATCCATAAGCTGCGTTTTGTCTGGCTGAATTCCTATGGTCACCCTGTCGTCTGCAAATACTTTAGACCGTTTGACCAACGTCAGGTTGGTTATGAGCCAATAGGCCTTGATTGAACGCAGCAGTACCGCTATTTACAATATCCGGCTAGTTCACCCGCGCGTGGAATAAACGAAGCTCACCTCGTCATGGCAAGCCACTCTGTATTCAGGACCCACTTATGCCTATCTCCCCCAAGACCCTTAACGCCATTCAAGCCGCTGGTACCGCAGCATTCAAAGCCGATGCACAGCTCAAGGCTGCCGTCAAAGACTACGGTAGCCAAGTGCAAACCGCCATGCTCAATAGCCCGTTTGATCTGGCCAATGACAACCTGTTCGAAGACTGGAAATCCGTCTGCCGCCTGTCTCAGGCCATGGGTCAGATTGAAGCTGAACTGCAAAAAATCCATGCAGCGGCCGCCCGCCTGCAGGGCGATGTATTGCCATACAACAAGCCCCGTGCCATCGCCGCTCCAGTCGCCAATGAACCCAGCACCGTCGAAGTTGTCACCCAGGTTGACGCTAGCGACGTGACAGTTAAGAAACCACGCAAGCTCAAAGTCAAAGCTAAAGCTAAAGCCAAAACAAAGATGGCACGCAAAGCCAAATCCGGCGGCCCCTTGCCCGCCAATGCAGCATCATTGCTGGCTCACCTGACCAACGTCCTGAATTCCGATACGTTTGAGAAAATCAACCAGACTACCGTGGCTACAGCCATCAACATGGCCAAGGGTTCGGTAGGTGCCTCGGTTCGCAGACTGGTGGATGAAGGTTTCTTGGCACAAGACCCAGCGTTGGGTTACAAACTGACTGAACGCAAGGCGTAATTCCCAAGCACGAGCAACTCTGGCCGCGTGTTGAGGCTCGGCAGTGTTTGAAGCTGCAACGGCTCGCCATATGCCTAGGTATTCGATACTTTTTGTATGCACAGACAACCTTTGCCGAAGTCCGATGGCGGAGGTTGTTTTACTTCAGAAGGCAATTCAACAAGGTTTGGGTGATCTGATTCAGATTGAATCTGCAGCCACCCACGACTTCAACGCGGGCGAGCTGGTGGATATCCGTGCACAGAAGCACGCAATTCGCAGGGACTACGACCTCTCGAAGTTCAGAGCACGGTTAGTTCAAAGCGATGACTTTGAACGCTTTGATTTGATTCTCGCAATGGAGGAAAGCAATCTACTAGCCTTGCGAATGCGATGCCCGCCAAAATACACCAGCAAATTGCACTACTTGACAGAGTTTTGCCAAAGTCAAGCTCTGCAGGACGTGCCTGACCCCTTCTATGGCGAAGCCCATGACTTTGAATTCGTGCTTGACCTTGTAGAAGATGCCAGCGATGGGTTGTTGGGAAGTGGCGTTTGGCGGCAACAAAACAAAGGAGCAAGCTGAAATACTTGGCTTCCCAGATTGCTGACTGTCGTGACAGACTCTTGTTGGACAAGTGCGGTCCATTTTGCCAAGTGGAGTTTGGCAACGAAGGCGCCTCTAAACGTGCCAAAATTCTCTGATGCGCATTGGCACTTGGAACCTAGATGGCCGCTGGTCGACCAATCATTTTCAGTTCCTTCAGGAAGAAGCATGCGACATATGGCTCCTCACCGAGGTGCCAATGGCATTCGCCCTTGACGGCGGTGCACTACACCGTTCCGCATTCATGACGGCGACCAAATCATGGGCTGCAGTTTGGAGCAAGGGAGCCGCAGTTCCGTCGCCTTCACCACACTCGGCGGCTGCCACCGTGGTTGTGGACGGCGTGCTCCTGTGCAGTTGCGTCCTGCCGTGGCGCTCGGCGCGTCCTTGGTGGCCTGCAGAGGATCTCGGTGACGTTGCGGCCATGACGACTTCCGCTCTCAGACGGCTTCGGGTGGGACTGTTGGCAGCCCCTGGTCCCATCGTCTGGGGCGGTGACTGGAACCATGCGCTGCATGAGCGTGAAGTCGCCGGAACTAACCACGGGCGCGGCGAGATTGAAAAGCTCTGTTTCGAACTGAAGTTGCAGATCCCCACCGAACACCTGCCACATGCCAAGCCTAACTTGCTAAGCATCGACCACATCGCGCTTCCGTTAGCGTGGCACGTCACGGACTGCCGACGCGTCGTGGCTACAACAACGGGAAAGCGCCTCAGCGATCACGATGCCTTCATCGTCGACGCACGGGCCTGATTGTCTCAAACACTTGATCCGACCATTGCACTTCGACGACCAAGGTGCCCACCATACCCTTAGTGCGTCTGCGCCGCCGTCTTTAGCCGTTCTTCAGTTGACATGTAGATTGCCATCAAAGTCTCGTGCGAGTTGCGCCGCCAGCCCCCGGTCCGAGTCGCCGTTTAGAGTGAATCCCACATCTTGATATGGATTGCCAGTGGTCGATTTAGAGTAAGCAGATCGCAATTCGCTACTTCAGCAATGTTTCTCTTGTTGACGGTGGTAGCTGTGTCGATCGGTTTAGGCGTTCTACAGGCTCGAGAGACACAAACCGGGCGCGCGCACCTGATCGCACCTCGATCAGGTCAACAGTGTTGGTCTACAAATTAGACATCTGGTATTCCTCTTTCTAACGGTGAGTCGAAGGCCGGGTTGTCGTGACAACGTCTCGTTGATATTGAGGATCCTTCCTCTGTCGCAAGGCCCGAAGGCCAGTTCGTCATGACAACCTAAGGATTTGCCTCCTTCCACACTGGCGTCGCAAGGCCCGAAGGCCGGGTCGTCATGACAACTAAATGAACGCATCCGTAAACGTTATCGCGTGGCAAGGCCCGAAGGCCGGGTCGTCATGACAACTATTCAGGAATCTACCCCTCTATTTATCCGGTCGCAAGGCCCGAAGGCCGGGTCGTCATGACAACCTTGGCATCGCAATCGCAAGTTCGCTGTAGTCGCAAGGCCCGAAGGCCGGGTCGTCATGACAACCGTGGCCAATTCTAGTCACGCCCCGTGTGGCTTCCAGGGCTAAATATTGCTGACTCTTTGGTCATTTGAATCGTCTGTGGGTAAGTCTTAGTATTTCGTCATTTTTCTTATGTTTATCAATGGTTTGCTGACTTTCTGAATATTTAAATGGTTGAGCATCTTCTGTTTCATCCGATCCAGTAGTTGCGTTGGTGGTCGCTCGGGCGGCCCAGCAGAGGATGGCCGGGGTGCCCAGGAGCAGCACATTGCAAGATGACGATTTGCCCTTCTTCAGGTTTGACCAATTCATTGGATCTGCAGCTTTTTTGGTACGCGGGCGAGTCGTATCCTTGTGGCGCAAAGAGGCTTGATTGGCTGCAGGAATTTCTTCTGAATCGGCATTCGATGTGGATTGAGACGATGCTGTACCTAATGGACGGGGTGCATCATTTGAATGCTGCATGACACACAGTCCAACTGATAATTGCAAACGTGGCCGCACTCGAATGTATGCACGCCTTGCGGGCCTTGTTTAGAACGTGTGCAGTAAGCGTTTTAAGAATACTGCAGGTGAACTGTCGTGAATCGAAAGGCGATTGAATCGTTGTTACAACGATAAGACTTCTAGCTAATGAATTGAATCGCCGAAGCATCTAACTGCAATGAATAGCGGCGTGGCCTTTTCCCGCCATCGTGCACGCAATAGTTTGTGGCGACCGGGCCCAACGCCTTGCGAAGTTCCTGGTGGAGTCGGGTAAGCGCAGTCGAAAACCATCGCCCATCCATGCCTTTGGCAAGTG
Source organism: Rhodoferax sp. UBA4127 (assembly GCA_002381045.1). Classification (GTDB taxonomy): domain Bacteria; phylum Pseudomonadota; class Gammaproteobacteria; order Burkholderiales; family Burkholderiaceae_C; genus Rhodoferax. The sequence goes on along the minus strand of DFWT01000206.1, from coordinate 35,536 downwards.
TTCTTTGCGTGGCTTCGGCAGATGCCCACTCACCGCCGCTGCAGATTCGATATTCAGCAAGGTACCACTGGGCCCATTCCAGATCGGGGACTTCCTTGTTCGGAGCCGGTACTGCCCCCTGTCCTGCTTTGGTTCGACGGGCGAAAACGGCCAGCATGGCAATTGCCGTGGGTGCGAGCTTGAGAGTCTTTCCTCCTGCTACAACATACCGTTCGCGCAAGTTGATTTGCAGCTTTGGCGGTGCCAAAGCCTCGCGCGCAGCTTCGACAGTTTCATTGAACGATGCATTCCCATGCAGAAGTTTTTGGGGCAGTCCACTACGAAGGCTCACAAAGGGAATGTTGGCCAATGTAACTTTGGCGTCCTTCATGTCCACCATTCCGCCATCTCGGGTTTCAAGCACGCAGCTTTGGCGGGTAGGGTAGAAAAAGTCGAGGTTATGCTCGTAGGGATCACTTACCAAAACATGGCTTAGGCGATCTTGTGAACGACCATAAAGTGAGAGTGCATAGCCGACATAAAACCCCATTGACTTGCGTCCACCGGCAATGGAAACATGTACCGCGCTTGCCGGATCTGCACAGAGCTCGCGTACTTTCGCAGTGATGGCATCTGCCGCCGCACTGTTGTCGGCAACGCTACGAATGTCCTCCAGAGGTTCACCTTGCGAGCCGTGCAATATGTGAATATTGTCGGCGTCGAAGTGAATGGGCGGCAAGTCATACTCGGCGCACAGTTTTGCGAACCAGTTCTTGTCTTTGCTAAAGAGGCTCAAGCGTGCCCGTTGTTCGCCGGCGGTTGTTGTAAGGATGTGAATTTCAGTTGGGAACCATGGTGATCCTTGAGTCTGGGTCAATGCATAGATCGTCTCTGTGACGATTTGGGGCGAGAGACCGCTGACAGCCAGCAGCACACGACGCGGATAACTGTGCGGGATGCGCGGGTTGCAAGCGTCCGCATCAATGCATAACGGCGACATTTGCGAAGGCGCCACGTTTGGACTAGTTGGATTCGTTTTGCGCTTGTTCATGATTTAAGGGAAAGTTTATTCGCAAAGGCGTCTCTTGCCTGCAACTGCAAGCTTGCGGGTCACTGAGATTTGGGTCTTGTACTGGAAACTCTTCTTCGCAGAAGTCGACGGGGTATGTGTCATTTGCCGCCGTTGGTTCGGAGAAACTCACCGGTGCGCTGCTCGATCGCCTGACCCACCATGTCAATATCCTGGAGATGAATGGTGACAGCTACTGACTGGTCAGCTGCTTCGGATGGCAAGCGGTCTCAGTATCTATCAAAGCTCAATAACTCGCTGACGAATACTTCAACACGAACGCATCAACATGGCTTTCTACCTGCTCAACTCTCCCGTCCTGACCGATTGGGGAAACTATGATTTTCGCGGCCCCTTGGACGCCGCACAGGCACGCCAACTTTTGCCTAGCCACTTCATCAGCGCCATTGGACACCAGTCCACCACCGGCTTACTCAGCGAGCTGCTGCAATGTGCTATCCCGATGAACCGTAGCCAAATCGTCATGCAGGCAGGTGATCAGGCGCTTGTCTTTCGACTCAACCAGCGTCCCCCTGAAGGGCAGGTGATGGACAAGCAACAAATGCTGCAACTTGGGTACACCTTCGGCCTTTTGCGCAAACTGGCCTGACTCTGGCAACGTTGCCAAAAACGCTCAGTACCTTGCCAACACTCCAAACTCATTGCCATTGCCAAACAAGGACACACCATGAAAACCACCCGCCCCCGCATCCTGTTGCAAAACACCCAAACCGCCTGCGAAAGCACAGCCGGAGCCCCCATCGTGCTAACCGTCGGCGTGTGCTTCCTCGTCAGCTCGATATGGGATTCGATTTTCGATTGAGCCCAGGAGCATCAAGCACCAAGTCATAGCCACCCAGGCCAATGGCTGTCTGCTGGCCCACATGCAAAAAACTCCCCGCATACAGCCAATACATCAAGTCAACGCTTACACATCCTTCAAACACCACGCGCCCCAAATGCCCATGACTTGGATACTTGCCCCCAACCTTTCTGCGCACAGGTCGCCAGTTTTGTTCAATGGGTTTGATTTCATGCGCTGTGCACATTGCCGCATCCAGGGAACCGGCCCAAAGCGACCGATCTGCACGCCCCCACACCAAATCAAACCGCACCACCCGCTGCGCTACCAAGGTCAGTACATCGGCCAATGCTGGCACACGCGTGACCGGCTTGCCCTGCTGATGCCACAGCCAACGCGTGCGCGTCAACACCTGCAACACCTGCTTTTGATCAGTGGCCGAGCAGCCCACAATCGCTTCGGACTTAAAACCAGCCAACACCGCAGGGTCAGCACGCCAGCGAGCCAACTCAGCGCTCACCAAAGGCATGGAAATTTCGTGCCACTGATCACCCTGCCACGCCTGAATACCCAACACCGAGCCCATTACCCTTTTCTGCCCGATGCCAGCACCCAATTCATGCGCTAGCGCAAGCAAACACGCGGGGGCAAAGTCATAGGCACGGCCCAAAAACTTCAAAAACAGCCGTGCCCCATGTTCTTGATCCCTGCTTTCAATCACCAAACCACAACAATCCACATTCGATGCCTGTCCTTTTGCACGCATGGGCTCAAGCAAGGCTGGCGCTTTCTCAGGCCGTGTGGCCAACAAACCACCTTTGATGACTGCGCGCCAAAGTTCGGAGGCATCCGGACCAGAGATAACACCTTTCTCAAAATCAACATCCACTGCCAACCACAAGCAGGGTTCAAATAAATTCAATTCACGCATAAATGTCGCAGCAAAGCCTTAGTACGATACAAATTAAAACACGCATGCAAAGCCCCACCACCATGAGCAACGCCCCGAATCCAACAGAACCGACCAACCCGCCCGGCTTGGCGAGCCTTCGCCAAAAAGCCACGGCGCATCACAAAGACACTTGGCACAGCCTACGGTTGAATCTGGAAACCGTCACACCAGTCTACGGCGGCGGCACCACGGCAGGCGAGCCGGACCTGCTGCTGCCCTTCAGGCCCCGGGCCATCAAAAACGGTCTGCGCCATTGGTGGTGGATGCTCAACCGGCACAAGCCTGAATACAAAGACGACGGTGTCAAGCTCTACCAAGACATGACAGCCATCTGGGGCGGTGCCAGCGACAAAAACAGTGATTCGCAGCGGGCCAAGGTGCGGGTATCGATTGAAGCCCAGCCCCTCAACCTAAACAACAAAATTCAATCAAAAGAATGTGAGCGCACTCTTGGCTACGTGCTGTGGATGAGCTTGCAAGCTGAACTTGCAGAAAGTGGAGCTACGTTGGTAAAGCCCGGTTATAGGTTCTTGATCCAAATCGAAATCGACAAGACACTCGACAAAGATTTACCGCAACTGAACAGCGTCATCAACGCATGGCTGCATTTAGGTGGAATTGGCGCCAGATCTAGCCGAGGGTTGGGCAAGGTCAAGGTGGGGAATATCGCAACGGCTGACGGTATCGATGTGAAGAAATTTTTCAGTCCAGACGACACTTGGTTTGCCGACTTTAAAAAATGCGCACTTATCCAACACCAAACATTAGCAAGGCAAAAAAAGGATACCGCCCTAAAAGCCCTGGAGATTTCAGTAGATGCATTCAAAACGTTCCGCCAAGCGAGGCAGCACGGTCGAATCCCTTCTGGAAAAGTTGTTCGTATCAATCGAAGTTACTGGCCGAAAGCTGATGTTGTCCGATTCCTGACCAATAGCTACCCCGACTACCACGCACCCCACCCGGGCATCAAACCGACCATGCTTCCCACACCAGAACTTCTCTTTGGTGCACCTATCGTTTACAAGTTCAAGGACAAACGCGACCCCAAACCGGGCATGTTGAGTTTTGCGGCGCAAAACCAGGCGCTAGATCGTTTTGCCAGCCCATTGCTACTAACCGTTGTCAGGATTAGCGAAAACGAGTACTGGCCATCAGCATTCGCCTTACGCTATTGGTCTGATGTTGCCGACAAACAAGTTTGTGTGGAGCCCAACCACTACATCGAACCTGGCAAATGGTGGCCAGACATCAGCCAAGAAACCAACAGACCCATTGCACAAAAACTGTTAAGCGACGCAGCCAGACACCCTCCCAAGTTGTTTGACGACGCAAAGGCGGACACGCTACGCGATGCGATGGTGAACTCTGCAGTCGCATCTGGCAACCCATTGATTGCATTTCTCAAATTTTTTGCTAGTTGGGACAACACAAAAAAATGAACCACCTCATTCAAATTAGCTTAGGCCCGGTTCAAGGGTTCATTGCCACAGCACGGCGTTCGCGTGACTTGTGGTTTGGCTCTTACATCTTGTCCGAACTGAGCAAATCGGTGGCGCTTGCGCTGCACCGGAACCACGCACAATTGATCTTTCCGTTCGTGGATGGCCTGGAAACACAGCTGGCCGCGGATAGCGACTTTTTGGTCACCAACGTCGTCTTTGCCGAACTACAAGCGCCCGACCTCGCGGCCGCACGAACCATCTTGAGCCTAGCGGAGCAAGCTGCTAAAAACCGCTGGCAAAGCCTGTGCGACCAAGCCAAACAGCAAATCGACAAAGCCCAAGGCAAAAATCAAGGCACGGCCGAGCAACTCTACGACCAACGCATCTGGCAAGCACAGCTGGGCGATGTGGTCGAAATCTACAGCGGCATCGTTGCGGTGGGCACCGAAGGCTATGCCCAAGCCAACAACCGCCTGCGCACCATGTTGGCCAACCGCAAAAACACCCGCAGCTTTGCCCCTTACCACGACCACTTCCACCGCCCCAAATCGTCACTCGACGGCGCACAGTCCAGCGTGCTGCTCGACAGCCAAAGCAAGCCCGTACAGCGCCTGCGTCAACGCTTGGGCATTGAGCGCGCCGAACAACTCGACACCGCCGCCATGGTCAAACGTGTGGTTGGGCGCGAGCGCGGCTTTGTACCCACAGCTCGCGTGACCGCGCACGAATGGATTGAGCGCGTCAACGCCGCCCCCCAAAGCCAAGCCCTCTTGGGAAAACTGCGCACGCAACTCCAAGCCCTCGCCGATCTGGACCAAGGCACCGCGCTGGGCAAGCGCTACACCGAATACCCGTGGCTGCAAACGTTGGCTTTTGACGGTCAATTACTCTACCGCCACCGCGCCCAGGCCGAACAAGCACGCCTGCAAGAAACCTCCCGCAATGACCACCAACAAGATGACATCGACCTTCAAACCGTAGCGCTGCAAACGCTCGACAGCACACTGGCAGCCCTGTACAAAGACCACGGCGCACCCAACCCGTACTACGGTTTGCTGCTGGCGGACGGCGACAAGATGGGCCAGCTCATTGACAAAGCCAACGAAAAAGCCAGCAACGCCGACGGCCACCGCGCCATTAGCCACGCGCTATCGGACTTTGCGCAGCGGGTGCCCGCACTCATGAGCCAACACCAAGGTGCATGCATTTACTCAGGCGGAGACGACGTGCTGGGCCTGGTGCCGCTGCACAACGCCGTTGCAATTGCCAACACACTTCGCGAAGCGTTTAAACAAGCACTTGCCAAGGTCGCCCGAGCCAATGGCCTGCCCGATACCGAGCACCCCACCCTTAGCGTGGGCATCGCGCTGGTGCACTTTTTGCACCCCATGGGTGATGCTCGCCAACTGGCCGCCAGTGCTGAAAGAATGGCCAAGGGCAGCCAACTGGCCACCGATCAACAACGCAATGCACTTTGCTTGCTGGCCCAACCCCGCGCAGGCAACACCATCAGCATCCGCATCCGCTGGGACGACACGACCGCACTCAAAAGACTGTCAGGATGGACAGAGGACTTGCGCTCAGGCAGCCTGCCGCGTGGCTTACCGCACGAGCTGCAAGCGGCCTACGACAGTTGCTTGACCGTCATACCGCCCGTAGACGCACAAGGCTTTAAAAAATTCAAGGATTACTGGCGGGCCCAACTTAGCGCCATCTTGAACAAGAAGCAGAGCGAAGGCCGTGACCTAGACAAAAAAACCACCATACCTTACCTGCTGCAACAACTGTGCGACGACAGCCTGACCGCCAGCAACGCCACCCACTTTGAGCCCCTGACACACCTGCTCATGGCCCGCTGGTTGTCTGGCCAAACCCCAAAAGACGAACAATAAAGGCCCCCCGTGCACACCACCACACACTACCTGCTGCACCCGCGTTCCCCCCTGGTCTTTGGTACCGGCAAACCCCTGGACTTTTGCTTGGGCGGCGACAGCCTGGCCTTTCCTTTTCCCACCACCGTGGCGGGCGCCTTGCGCGCAGCCCACAGCGCGGCAAATGGTCAAACGCCGGACCCTTATTCCGCCATTGATGGGCTGCAACTACAGCAACTCGCACTCGCCCGATTCGACTGGCTGCAGCCCGACAAACCCGCCACTCTGCTCCTGCCGCGCCCGGCTGACGCGGTTTACATCAACCAAAAAATGCTGCACCTTGCGCCACAATCCAGCCCGGCCCACAGCGCCGACAGCTGGGTCGACCTGGCACCTGGCCTGCAACTGCTGGCCCTGCAAGGCGAAAACGAGGACAAAAAAGGCAAACCCGACCCAGCTCCCGCTTGGTGGAGCGCCCTCGACTACAGCCGCTGGCTCGCCGACCCCAAGAGCCAGACCCAACCCATCACCAACGCCCCCGACACGCAAAGCGACCAACGCACCCATGTGGTCATCGAGCCCCATGGCAAGGGCGCTGTCACCGGCGGCCTGTTTCGAAGCACAGGGCGTGACTTTGGCCCAAGCCCGCAAAACAAGCGCAGCGAAGCCACCCACGGCTATGCGCTGGCCATCAGCACCCAAGAGCCCCAATCGCTGGACGGCAACACACGCCGCCTGGGTGGCGAAGGGCGCTTTGTTCGCTTTGAAAATCAAAGCACCGCACTGCAGGAACCCGCGCAGCCCAAAGGCCTGGACAAAGCCACACGCATCCGCTTTGTATTGACCACGCCCGCCGTGTTCCCCGACCAAGGCTGGCACCCTGACGCACTCGCCTACGACCCGTCTACCGACACCATTCACGGCAGCTTGGCAATCAACGGCAAAACCATAGCCGTCCAATTGCTGGCAGCGGCCATCACACGCGCCCAGAGCTACTCAGGCTGGCTGCCTGTCACTGACAACGATCCGAACACCGGCACCAATACGGTCCTCCAAGGCCGTCCCGGCCCTGGCCGTCCCTGGCGCGTCGTGCCTGCGGGCAGCGTGTATTGGCTACAAGTGCCAAAGGGCGATGCACCTGTACTGTGGGGCCAAAGCCTGTGCACCGACGGCCCCCATGGCCAATGGCACACCAACGGCTGGGGACGAGGCTTTGTGGGTCTTGCTTGAACCAAGCAACCCAGCACCAAACCAACACACAACCAACACACAACGCACGCCGCAGACAGCCCCATTTTTTAGAAAGCCAGCCACCATGAGCAGCCAACTTTTTTACATACACGCCCTCAGCCCAATGCACATGGGTACAGGTGCCGCCGTTGGTGGCATCGACCTGCCACATTCTCGTGAAGCCGCCACCCGCTTGCCCAACGTGCCCGGCAGCGGCATCAAAGGCGTCTGGCGCGACCAATTCCCGCGCACCACGCCCGAGACGATCCGCCTCTTTGGCTCAGACTGGAGCGAAGGCACCCGCGACCAAGGCGCACTGCTGTTTTCTGATGCCTGGCTGCTGTGCATNNGCGACTTTGCCTGGGTCACCTCACCCATGAGCCTGGCCCGCTTTGCCCGCGAACGCCGTTACACACTGCCCAACGCCACCCCACCAGCCTTGCCGCAACTGCCAGCAAACCAGGCCATGGTCAGCACCGACTGCATGCTCCAGCACGCAGATGACATGTACCTGCACGAACTCAAAATCAAAGCCATCAAACACCCCGATGCGCAAGCCTGGGCCGCACTCATTGCACGCGAAGTGTTTGCTAGCGAGCCTGACTTTCAGACCGAATTTATCCAGCGGTTTGTTGTCGTGCCCGAGGCCGAGTTGGTGCACCTCAGCCATGCTGCCGCCCACGTGCCCATTCGCAACGCCTTGGACGACAACAAAACCGTGAAAGACGGTGCACTCTGGTCAGAAGAAAACATGCCGGCCGAATCCATTTTTTGGGGAACAGTGGCGGCCGACACCTTGCAAGACAGCAAAAACAACACCTACCCATCCGACGTCAGCCTGGCCAACTTCACGGAACTGGCCCAAAAAACCCCACGCCTGCAATTGGGTGGCAAAGCCACCATTGGTCGCGGCATGTGCCGTTTTGTGCTGCCCAACCTAGCCAAACAAGGTGCCGCATGAACCGCTTCAGCCTAAACCGCATTGCCTTCGAAGCCCTGCAGCAACTTACAACCAGCGACAAAGACGCCCAGCGCAACGCCGCCCTGAGTCTGGCCCACCACTTGCGAGCGCACGGCCTCTCAGCCACTGTAGGCTTCGGTCTGACAGACGACACAGGCGGCACCAAAAGCGTGACCGAAGCCTTTGTTGGCGCACTCGACAACGCCTGCCCCCTCCAAGGCAACAACATCCAAGACAAGGCCAAAGCCCTGCAAAGCGAACCCGCCACTACCTATTTGCTACACAGCCGCCTTGCCCTGCCGCTGGCCGACGGCTTTGCACTGGCGGCACGCGCCCGCTGGCCCGCCGATGAAAGCCTCCAACAGCACTCCACCACGGAGGCCACCCATGCCTAACCCCGGAACAAACCACTTTCGCCATGCCTTGCCAGCAACCATCGCCAACAGCAACGCCATTCACTGCCTGCTGCACAGCTACCCGGCTGCCCAGGCCAATTCTGAGCACAGCGCCACGCACTTCAGCGCCGTGTGCAACACAGCGCAAGCCAGCGTCAGCCTCTACCCCAAGGCCTACGAGCGCTGGAAACAACTCTGGCAAACCGCACAAGAAAACAAAACCGCCAGCCTGCGCGAACTCACCTTCATGCACCGTGCCCTCATCAACCTGGCCCAGCCCAGCCTGTGGGAAAGCAGCACCAGCTTCAACCCTACCTACGGCACCCCCGTCATACCCGGCAGCGCCTGCAAAGGCCTCGCCCGGCACTTTGCCGTCAGCCACCTGGACATCGCAGAAGATCACTTGAATGGCCTGTTTGAAAGCAAAGACCCACAAAAGAAAGTGCAATTTATGGACGCTTGGTGGGTACCTTGCAGCGCCCCAGGTACGAACAAAGATCGACCCTGGGTGCGCGAAATCGTCACCCCTCACCACCCCGACTTCATNNCACCCAAGGCGCCAAACCAGCCACGCCCTTCGACAGCCCCAAACCCAGCCCGCAGATCGCAATTCACGGCAAATTTTTATTTGTAGTGCAAGGCCCAAAACTCTGGGCCGAATACGCACTCAACATCTTGCAAGTGGCCCTGGAAACCGAAGGTATCGGCGCACGCACGCCCGAATATGGCTGCATCCAATTACCCAGCAAATAACCCTGAACCAGTTTCCCAGGAGTCCCCATGACCACCCGCCTACTCACCATCATCAGCGGTCAGCCACTGCCCAACTACATCGCCATCAACGAAATCCGGCCAGACGTGGTGCATTGCATCTACACACCCCAGCACGGGGGCATGAAAAAGCGCTTTGAAGACTTGAAAGAAGTTGTTCAGCGCAACATACCGGATGTTCGATTCGAGGCACATCCCATTGACAACGCCTACGACTCCAAAGGCGTATGGGACCTCACCGTCAATTTGCTCACGCAGCATAACAATGAAGATGATGACTGGATGCTCAACCGCTCGGCTGGCACCGAACAAATGCGTGGCCCACTCGTCGCTGCCTTCGATAATTTCTACGACGACACACTGCGCGGTTTTTTTGTGGAAACAGACCACCACAGAATTTCACAAATGGATGAAAACTGGACCCCAACCTACCACCCATTTCTGCACGATATTGGCATTCAAGATTATTTTGCACTGCACGGGCAGACTGTCACCATCGGTGGCACACCTGACAATAATTTTGAGCAACGCTTGCTAAGTGAATTGCAAAAATTGGATTTCTCTGAGGTAATGCCTGACTGCAAATGGATGGCGAAAAGCGAAATACTCGCACAGTACGACACGCTAGCAACCTACAAATACCAACTCTTCACATTCGAAGTCAAACAGATCGAAAACGCCACCACCACCGACCTGCTCGACAAATTCAAAGATTCGGAGTTTGTTTACGACGCTAAAACCCGAAACTTTGTTCACAAAGACAAAAACAAAGTACTGGTGCATGACATTGAAAAGCTGGCTTACACACGCGCCATTTTCGGAGGCCCGACAGGCAAAGCCTACTGGCTCATGAACGGATCCTTCCAGCCGTCTGCCTCCATTCAAGAGCGAATGAAACGGCTCAACATCAATAGCCTCATCGGCGGATATACCGTGGCCAAGGAATTGATCAAAGACCCCAACAAATACGGCCTTCCCCCACTCAAACGCAAAACCAGCAAATCCCAACCTATATGAGCTAAAGCCAACCCCATGCTCATCACCGCTGGCCACCTGCTGCAAGCCTGGCAACACCTGGCATCGCGGCTAGATACCCACAGCGGCAACGAGATTGACTTGGAGCAAATCCAACTTAACCCGCAGGCCTGGTGCGGCGCACTTTCCCAAAAAATTGCCAGTGGCCAGTACCACCCCCAGCCACTCCAACCCATCGCACTACCCAAAAAAAATGGTGGGCACCGGTTGCTGCTGGTGCCCACACTCGTCGACCGGCTGGTGCAATCGGCGTTGGCCCAAATTCTTGGCGAACAACTCGACCCCACCTTTAGCGAACACAGTTACGCCTACCGCCCCGGCAAAAGCGCGCTGCTCGCCTGCGAAGGCCTGGAACACAAAATGCAGCAACCCGGCACCAGTTGGGTGCTCGATGCCGACATTGCCGACTGCTTTGACAGCATTGACCACCACGCCGTGCAAGCCCTACTGCACCAACGCGGCCTGTGGCAACACCAAACCGCCCGGTATCTTCGCCAATACCTGCGCAGCACTGTTCACCCTTCGCCCGCGCATGGCCTGCACGGCCCAAGCAGCTTAGTGCGGGGACTGCCGCAAGGCTCCCCGCTCAGCCCTCTGCTGTGCAACCTAGTGCTCGACACCCTAGACCAAGCCTTGCAAATCCACGGCCTGCACTTTGTGCGCTACGCCGACGACTTTGTGGTGCTCTCCCCCGACCAAGCCAGCGCCAATCAAGTCCAAACCCTGGTGCAAACCACCCTGGCCCCACTGGGCTTGCAGCTCAACGCAAGCAAAACTCACATCCGCCTCTGTGCCGAGGGCTTTGACTTTTTGGGCCACCATTTTTCCTCAACAGCAGAAACCAACAGCCCAGAGCCCAGCCCCGCCACCACAGACCCAACCACAAATCAAGGCGACGAAGACCCAAGCGAAGACGACACCCCCAACGATCCACTGCTGCGCACCCTCTACCTACTCGAACCCAACACCACCCTGGACCGCGATAGCCATCAACTCATGGTGTTGACCCCAGGGCAAGACCCCTTACGCATCCCGGCCGAGCGCCTGCACCAAGTCATGTCTTTTGGATCTACCCACATCACCAGCGGTGCCATTAGCCTGTGCCTTGAAATGGGCATCCCCGTCATGCTGCTAGGTGGCCGCGGTCGCTACTTTGGCCTGATCGACCCACTGAAAATCGACAACCTGCACACGCAACGTGCCCAATTCAGGGCACTGGACCAACCCGACCAATGCTTGGCCATTGCCTGTGCCATGGTTCAAGGCAAAATTGGCAACCACCTGGCCCTGTTGCGCCGATGGCATCGCCACCGCCCCCCAGCAGACCAAGCCCAAACCCTGGACCTGTATGACAGCCTGCACCTTGCACGCAGCAAAGCAGGGCGTGCCGAAAACACCGACAGCCTACGCGGGACCGAAGGCGCTGCTGCAGCCGCCTACTGGCGTGCCCTCAAAGCCCTGCTGTCACCAGAGTGGAAATTTGAGGGCCGACGCAAACAGCCCCCGCCCGACCCCGTCAACTCACTGCTGTCATACGGCTACACCCTCATGTACTACAACTTGCTGACCTTGGTGGCCGCACGCGGACTCAACCCCTATGCAGGCTTTTTGCATACCCCGCGTCAAGGCCACCACGCACTGGTGTCAGATCTAATGGAAGAATTTCGTGGCCCCATCGTGGACACCCTCGTCATCGACATGGTGCAAAACGGTCGCATCAAACCCGACGAATTTACTTGGCCTGAAGCCGCAGGCGAACCCTGCCTGATGAGCGTCAGCGCCAGGCGCAATTTTGTGCACGCCTTTGAGAAAAAGCTCAACACACCCGTGTGCCACACCCGCTACGGGCTGCAAATGGACTGGCGACGCATCATGGACGGCCAAGTGCTGCATCTGGTGCAAACCCTGCACGGCCAACATGCCACTTACCAGCCCTACACCATCAAACCCTGACCACACCCACACACGCCACACCATGTCAGCCCCGATGAGCAGCTACAACCCCACAACGGCCAAGCACCCCGCCAACGCCCGGCACTGGATCATGGCCTACGACATTAGCAACAACCGCCGCCGCAGACGCATCGCCCGCCTGCTCGAAGGCCAAGCGCAACGCATCCAGCGCAGCGTCTTCAGCACAGTCTGCACCCAACACGAAGCCGTGGCCTTGCTCAGCCAAGCCCAGGCTCTGCTGCTCGGCGACGACCAACTCATCGCCTGGCCCGTGGTCAAACACAGTGCGCTGGACAAGCCCTGGAAACAACAGCAAAAACGAGCTGCCCTGCCCGCCTATTGGATCGTCTGAATTGATTCACCACCTCACACGCCCAACCGCGCCATGCCACACCAAGCCTACAAACGCTACTGGATCAGCTACGACATTGCAAGCGACCACCTGCGACAAAATGTCAGCCAATTGCTCACGGGCTGGGGCGTGCGGGTGCAATACAGCGCTTTTGAATGCGTGCTCAACCCGACCGAAACCCGCCGATTGCAAAGGCAACTACAACGCATGGTCAAACCTGAAGAAGGGCAAATCGTTATCCTGCAATGTGCCGCGCCCGGACGCCCCGGCCATCCCCTGCTGGGCCGCCCGCACGACCACCAACACAACTACTGGATCGGATGAAACAGAAGATGCTCAACCATTTAGAAATCCAGAAAACCAGCAAGCCATTGATAAACATAAGAAAAATGACGAAATACTAAGACTTATCCACAGACCCTTCAAATGACCAAAGAGTCAGCAATATTTAGCCCTGGAAGCCACACGGGGCGTGACTAGAATTGGTCACGGTTGTCATGACGACCCGGCCTTCGGGCCTTGCGACGCAGTAACAGAAGTCAAGTTACCCTTATGAAGTTGTCATGACGACCCGGCCTTCGGGCCTTGCGACATAAAACGTAAAACAAATGCGCGGAAAAAGTTGTCATGACGACCCGGCCTTCGGGCCTTGCGACGAAAGGCTGCAAGTAAAACCAAAGAAAGTTGTCATGACGACCCGGCCTTCGGGCCTTGCGACGTAAATGCAGGCATTCAGTAAAAACTGACGCGGGTGTTCTCTGAAGTTGGTTTTTTTTCAGTCGGTCCAGCGGCGACCACCGTGCCGTTGCGCTGCTGACTAAGGGGTTTCATGCGCAAGTGCAAGGGCCTGAAAGGGATAGGCCTAGCTTCAGTTTTTGGTGGTTGGAGCGACAAAGAAACTCGAATTTACACAATACATTCAGCCTTCGCGTGAGACGGAAAACCATTTTGACGCTGTCCGCTTGGCAACGCTAACGGCGGGAGTAGAGGCTCAACAAAAAGATTCCAGCGTCAACTGAGAAGCCAGACCATCGCAAGCTTGCGAATCAATCAATTTTTGTCGGCGAGAGGCACACTCTAGTTCTGTTCACAAATTAATCAATCAGGAGAGCACTATGTTTCAATCAATCATAAGCTGGTTTTCAGGCAACGACGACACAACTTTCGGGTCGAGCATTGACAGTTCGATGTTCGAGCCAAGCGTCAATATCAACGGGTTGCCAATGGTCGGTGATATCGATATCCATGGGAATGTGTTCGGCTCCACAGTCAACGACCACGTATTCGATACATGCGTCAGTACCGACAGTTTCAGCAGTTTTGACTCCGACAGCAGTTGGTGCAGTTCAACTGACTCATTCAGCAGCGGTGACGACTGGAATTCATTTTGACAAAGGTGTCAGAACTAGTATCTAATTTTCGGGGACAAGGCAAAGTGGACTTTAATCCTTGTGAATAGTGGCGACGGTACACAAGGCAAATGTGCAGGGGGAGTTCTCAGGCGGGCACATTATCGAAGTCAACACCAAGGCCCCTGCCACCAGTTGCCAACCACGAGTCACAATTGAACCGTCGTCAGTCTAGCAACGATGGCTCATTGCAAGGATCATCTGTCAGCAGACCCCAAAGTGATCTGCATTCATCGGTTCCCGCAATCGAATTTGCCGAAGCGGTGAACTTGGCCTGCGACGTTCTGTTCGGTCGCAAAACCTTCAATTTACACGAGACCACGGGATTTCAAATTCCGTCTTTACCCGCTGATGCGCCTCTTAATCGCAGTCTACTGGTATTGCAAAGCCATCTGGGGCATGCCGGACTACCAAGTCATGTGGTGCTTGCTGGCGTGCAGCGCTTTCTGGCACTCATCCAGAGTCCCATGCCTGCGCCCGAACTAAGCGCGTTGGTGGTAGCCGATAAAAGTGGCGCCGTCGTTGACCTGACCGTCAAATTGATTCGCGCCGCTGCCTCGGCATCAATGGCAGACATGGATCCAACCAAGCCGCAATTCCAGGCCATCGATTTGTTCAACGCCGCAGCGCTGATCCCGGATGAATAGTCCCGCCTCGTTACCCATGCTAGGGTAACTCGAACCCTCACGCTACAAGCGGCGCATACTGAGCTTAGACTTCGGACCGTCGCCACAGGTCGTGACAGAAACAAAATTTGCACTGTCACAGCAGTTAGATCCACCTTTCATTCCGAGAGAGGTACACCTGATAACCAAAACGGACGACGCCCAACGGACAGACCTTGCGATGATCAACAAGGACTTAGGGTGGTTTCATCGCTTTGTCGGGAGTATTGACTGAAAGACACTGTGTCCTCCGGCAAAACATCCATGTCTTTCACGATGCCAGCGAACGGGTGCTGGACGATATCCTCAGTCTCCAAGACAACCAGGATGCCGCCGACACGATTACTAACCTGATTCGAGATTTCAGCGCTGATTTTGGGTGTGCTTCATGGTGGGCTGGAGGGAAACTATTCTTCGCAAACTAAGTCCAAGTTGCACAAAGCACTGAGGGACGCATTGGGGCTGTCTGCACAGCACTATCTGATCGACGAAGGCACATCGTGGCCACGCCAAGTTCCAACTGACGCTGCCACGGTCGGCAGTTTCGTTCGTAAAGTAGGCTTTGGCACGGAAAGGAATTAAGGCAGGAGCCACAGCACCCGCGCTGCGGTTGGGTTGATTCCACTGAAAGACAGGGCAGTTTCGCCCGTACCGGGAGTCTCCGAGGCGTTAAGTCTGGTACCAGGTATTGGCTGAGTTCGCTCGGCCAGTTCAAGGCGGCGATTGGTCAGACCCTGTGGATTGCTTCCGTCACTCTTTACATGCATCAATCGGGGGAAAATCCGTAAGCCCAAGTGCGGCACCACCCAGAGGTAGCGCGAGCACGGCAAGGAGCGACACCACAACGCAACTGAGACCGATGTCGGCAGTGATCGATTCATGGAGAAGCGCGTCTACCATGACTGATGCCTGGCTCGCAGGCATCAATCTATTCTGAGGTGAACCAGCTCAGCAGCAGCAACTGAGCTGGAGACTTGTTCGGTGTAGCCGATACGACGATCAAATCCGGTCCCATTTGGATATTGCTTCTTCGCTGCAAAGACCCTGCCTCCCGGACAAGAGAAATTATGCCCTCCTGGATTGTGAGCCTATCAATGGAAGAAATTGCTGGTCAACTGGGTGGCATTGGTCCAAAGTATGGCGGCTTTGCCAGTGACCGGATCCTGGGCTAACGCAGGCACATTCCCGTTGTAGTGCATGTAACTGGAAATCAGTGCGCCGGTTGATGAAAGTTGATAGGCATGCTCGTTGTATCCATGCACTACCGCCACGACGACGCCATTTCTGCTTGCAGCAAGGTGTGTATCGCCAACGTCTCCCGCCGTATTCAGCACGACCGGGACTGACCACCCATTGGAGGGACTGAACGCACAGGAAGCGAGTTCGTAATACAGGACACTGCCAGTACCGGTATTGGACGATGCAAAGATGGCAACAAATTCACCGTTGGGAAGTGCAGCAACTGCAGGCCGAGCATTGTCGACGCTCCCAACATACAGGCTTGCCGATGATTTCAAAACACCGTTGGCGTCATAGACAGCCGTGTGGATGGACGGGTCAATGCCTCTCCACAGCGTAGCGCTGGAACCGTCGTCCCCCACCGCCAGGCTCAGACTAGCATCATACGCGGGGGCTCCAGCGCCGGCCACGATGGGTGTGGTCCACGATGTGGTGTCGCGGCGAGCCACCAGGACTTGTTGATTTGCACCGCTCCATACAGCAACAACGGAATTGGCACCCGACATACCAATTTTCCAACCAGTCACAGAAGTCGCACCCAACTCCAGAGAATCGGTCGTCACCACACCACCGCTCGACATGTACACAGCAAGAGCTGGCTGACCAAGTGTCACAGAACTCGCTTTAATCCACGCGATTGCCATCCCGCCTGTCGCGGAAGAGGCCGTCTTCAAACCCGACTGAGTGGCGCTTCCAATCTGCGTTGCGCTGGACCAGATGCCACTAACGGCGTTGTATGAACTCGACCACACACTGCTGCCAGACACGCCGGCAACCTGGGTTGTCCAAACAGCCAGTGCATTGCCAGTGGTTACGTCGCCGACTACCACGGTGGACGTTGTTGGTTGATTCCATCCACTTGAACTGCTAACACCAACGACGCCGGTCCCTGTATTCAATACAACTGGGGTTGCCCAACTGGCCGTCGCATAGTCACCGAGCGACGCATAAACCTTGTTTCCAGTCGCCTCCGACTGTGCAAAAACCGCCATGACCTTGCCGTTCGAAAGGCTGGCGATTGAAGGAGCGAAGGTTTGAATAGCACCTGCGGCATAGATGGTACGGTCAGCTGACCATGTATACGCCGGGGCTGAAGAGCCGGATTTTGCGGCGTATGCGTTGGCGAGCGCGGAGGAAAAACTTGCAGACGGCGACGTAAATCCAGAAGCAGCGGCATCGCTTAATAGAGTTGCCCAAGTCACGCCGGAGTTAGTAATGGCGGTTTGGAGTGCCGTGAGTGCATCGTCGTAGACATCACCGGACGTTGGCGTAAATGTCGTGGTAATCGGGTTGATCGTGTTCAGCAATGAGAGTGCTGGCATCGCCGCCTTAAATTTGGCCAACGCCAAATTGATACTGGTTAGCGAAATGCTTGCTATCTTTGATGGCGTGCTGGCCAGCGATTTGAACCATACCGATGGCGTTGCGCTTGCGCTGAGATTGGCGACCATGATTTCTGTTAACGGTGTTATGTTGATCGTGCCATAGGCGATGGCGATGCTGTGGTAGCTGCTGCCATTGGCTACTCCATTGATAGTTCCGCCAATGGCCTGAACAGCGCAGGGCAGTGTCTGACCACTCAGCGTTATGTTCCAAGCGCCACCGCCATTGGTGGACGTTGATGGAACCGGGGTACCGGCAGCACAGCTGATATTGATTGTTGCGTTGGCAATTGGTGCTCCAACGGCAGCCACACCAGTAAGCGAGCCGGTTGGAAGGGTGTTCGGTGCCGCGGTTCCAGTGGAGGCGGCGCCGCCCCCACCGCAGGCTGTCAATGCAGCCAGAAAAAGTCCGAAAAGGAGAGTTGCAAAAGTCCTGATGATGCCGGATTCGTTTTTGAATGTTTTCATTTGCTTTGTGAAGTAGTTTCTGTATAGGCGAGTAATGTGCCACTCGGACAGTGAACAATGTGTGTTCGCAAGCTTGCGGTTTTTTCTTGTCGTAGGGTCTTCGTAGCCTAGCAAACACTCAGCCAGACGGTGTGTTTCTTCGCAATTGCAATCGCTTGCTCAAGCTCAAACGCTGCCACCATCATTGGTCGCGTGGTTGCAGTGGCTGACGGCGATACGTTGACGGTGCTTGATGTCAACAACACACAGCACAAGATCCGGCTTTCCGGGATTGATGCCCCCGAGAAGAAGCAGCCGTATGGTCAGCGTTCAAAGCAAAGCCTGAGTGACCTGGCATTTGACAAGCAGGTGAGTGTCGAAACCGACAAGACCGACAAGTAACGTCGAGAGGTCGGAAAAATCGTGATTGATGGTCGGGATGCAAACTTGGAACAACTCACCCGCGGCTTTGCTTGGCACTACAAGGAGTACCAGCGGGAGCAGTCTGAAAGTGATCGCAAGCTGTATGACTTCGCAGAAAAGGAAGAGAGAGCGGCCAGGCGCGGACTGTGGGCCGATGCGTATCCAATGCCGCCATGGGAGTTCAGGCAGAAGGGGAAGTGAGCAACTGAGATGCCGCGAAGAAGCGCGAGAGCCGATCGTGGAATGCAGGCAACACCAAAGCCGCCAATGGATCAATTTGAACAATGACAGAAATGCGGCATAGGCATGTCAAGGTAGCATTGAACCGTTCCAGCTAAACAGCAACATTAAAAATTGTTACAGGGAGGGCGATATGCTAACCAGACTGATCGTTGCGTCTTACGCATGGTTTCTAGAAGTGGCCCTTTGGGGAAGCCTCGCGCTTACTGGCATCGCGGGATACAACGCCACGTTGCCCATCATCCAAGCTCTAGGTGTACTACCTTCCCCTGAACTTGCATGGAAACTTTTCGGTGCGTGCGCGTCTATTTTTGTTGCATTTCTTTTCTTGGCGGTAATCACTGGCCCATTCTTGATTCTCATGGATATCCGTCATGCTGTGAGAAGAATTGAAGCAAAAATTTCAGACGATAAAGGCGCTGAAAGATCTGATCCAATGGAGCGTAAGGAACCCACAATTTAACGCTTGAATAGGCAAGGTGACATATGAGCGATTGGGACTTTCTGCACGATATGCACAATGATGGCTTCAGCCCAGAGCAAATAGCTGACGCCGCTGCTTGTGGGTATAACCCATGGGAGTGGGTGGTTGTAGATGAGGATGAATTATCGGCGTTGCGCCCACAGAATGATCCAGAGCTGGTGATGGTTTTCGAGGGGTTGGTTGAGAACGCAATGTCTTACTACGAACTCACAGGGCGCTACCTTCAAATTTGGGGCGAGTTGGGTGAGTTGTATGCGGAGATCAAGTATGGCATTGAGCGCCACAAGCCACATACCAAAGGCTCAGATGGAAAACTTGGAAATGACTTCATTGAAATTAAAACCATCTCTCCAGAAAAAAGCGGAGGTCAAGTTCGCGTCAAGCGAGCTGGGAATTTCAATAAGCTACTGGTAATCAAGATTAGCGAAGAGTTTGAGTTCGAGGGGCGCTTCATTGAACGCAAGCTGTTGTCAAAAGGAGAAGGAGCCTATGCGAAGGCTTCTTGGTCGGATCTCACCCCCACAAAAGACGAGCCTCAATAACAATATTGGGTGTATGACTGAAAGAGATGGCAGATGCGGGCTAAATTTTTTAAACTGATTCGAACGATACCAAGCATTTCTTTTGCGTTCGCTCTCACTTACGGTTCTGTCGCATTTGCTTACGATCCTGTCGATTGCCTAGACGACATAGCCAAATCTGATCCTGAGATTATTGTGGGATTGGCTGCGAGACTTTGCTCCGGGGCGTGGACACCAGAGCCTGTCAAGTGCTACCAACTTGTGTCCACGTTGGATACCAGCATACCCCGAGGCATCGCCATTGATCTATGCGCCGGTGCGGTCAGTGCCGAAAAGACTGTCGCGTGCTTTGTCAAGGCAGGCGAGACACGAAAATTGAACCGGGGCCTTTCGACTACTCTCTGCAGTGCAAAGAAGGTCGAAAAGTAGTCCCCGCCAGTGTCCTCCAGCATTCTGTTTACCCAAGGTGCCAGTCCACTTCTTTTGCTCATGACGCTTAGGAGCCTATCGGCATGGCTGACGGCGACGTAGTTGGAGCACGTTGCAACATCATAGGCCGTCAAGACTATGGCCGTCGTACCAGGTCAAGAACTTGGCAACCGACATCAGCCGAACATTCCCCGGCACGACATACGCATTCTCATCAAACCACTCGTCCGAGATCAACATCCATGTTGGCTCACCAGGATCGAGTTTCCCAATCGCTTTGATATAGCAGTTGATCGCGAGATCACCCAAGTCTTTCTGCCAAACAACCGCTTCACCTCGCTTGAGTTGATCCTTCATGGCCGGGATCGCGAATTTGCCGATCGTGGTTTTCTGAATTGAGATCCGGTCGTTGTGTCTTTCAAGGAACGCAAGAACGGCCTGGACGTCGTGAAACCGATTTGGAAATGCACTGACTTCAAATTGAACAAGGTCCGTCACGATAGGCCGTAGTCCAGGATCCGCCTCCAGCAGCGCATCAAGTGCATCACGAACTTGCACTGAAACCAGCGGGCCAGAAGCAGGAATCACCACTATCTTAGGTGGCAGTTTGGCCGCTGCTGCCTCTGATCGTGCCCCTGCCTGTCCAAAGATCGGCGTCTTGCGAATGCTCCGGCTCACACTTCCACCACCAGCCCCGGATTGAACCCCGCGTTCTCCATCCCGCCATTCCTGTGCGGGTAGCCCATTGGGTTGCACAAAATGCGCGTGCCATTGACCACGTAATCACTGCTGGCATGCATGTGCCCATGGATCCACAGGCCAGCCTTGCCCATGAGCCGGGTCAGGTCGCTGGCATAGGACGTTGACAGCAAATCGGTAGCAAATCGTGCCGGGATGGAATTCGGATGCGGCGCATGATGGGTGACCACCACCGTCTTGGCCGGTTCACCACCTTTGCCCAGTTTTTCTTCCAGCCATTCCACGCTGCCGCGGTGCCTACGCTCGGTCAGAGCTGGAATGAGGTGTTTGGAGTGCACCCAGTAGAACTCGGGCGTGCGCGAGATCTTGATGTAGTGGTAGTCGTTCATCGATGACTTGGCCAGGCGCATGGCAATGGTCTTCTTCTCATTGCCAAAGAGCTCGAAGTCTGTCCACAGGCTGCAACCCAGAAACCGCACCCCCGCGATGTCAATGCCATCGGTCTCCAAAAAGTCAACGTCGTACTTGTTCGCTGCTTCACGCATGTCGTCCAGGTGGTGGGTCCAATGCCGGTCATAGAACTCATGGTTGCCAGCAACGTATACCACCGGCTTGTCCGGGAAGGCTTCTCGCCCCCAACGAATGCCGGCCACACCATCGTCAATGTCGCCTGCCAGGACCACTACATCGGCGTGCTCGTCCGTTCGGCGGCCATCCACCACCACTGGGTACTGGCCGTGTGACAGGTGTAAATCACTAAGGACAAGGATTTTCATGGAAATGGTCATCCGGGTTGTGGGTCAATGTTTGCTCATCATGCGCATGCAGTACCAAAACGAATTGGTTTGCCTACATTCGTTCCAGACGCTGATCTCCAGATACACGGAGACGGACACCCAAATCAGCACGCCAACAATCACAAGCAGCAAGATCCAATCAGTCTTTTTCATCACAAGCTTTTTCATATCAAGGTCCTCGTGTCAGATTTCAATCAACAGGTTGGGATTGAAGGTTTCGTTCTCGAACCGAAACTCTTCTCGACTTCGCGCATAACTGCGGTTGAGCACATAACCCGCTGGATTGGCCACCACCCGGCAGTTTCCAATCTGGTAGTCAAAGCCATCGTGCACATGACCATGCAGCCAAAGATCAGCATGTCGCACCACATCCGTGAGATCACTCACAAAGGCTGAATTCAGTGGGTTGCCCACGTACTTCGGATGCACAGACAAGGGATGCGGTCCATGATGCGTGATAACCACGGTTTTGCCCTGAAAGGGCTTGACAAACTCGGATACCAGCCAAGCGCGCGAGGCCTCATGCCGATCCAATGCGTCTTGAGCACTGAAGCAACTCCTGCCGGTGCGAATCAATCGGTGATCGTTCAGGCTTCGCTCAGCGACTTCCATCTGCTGACTCTGGTTCCTGTCCGAGCGCAGTTTGTAGTCGGTCCAAAGCGTCGCACCCAGAAACCGCACACCACCAATCACAACCGACTCGTTCTCCAGAAAGTGGATGTTGTTCAGCGCCGCGCCTTCTTTCATTTTTGTGCGCATCGGCTCAATGGCGTGCCCGTAAAACTCGTGGTTACCAGCCACCATGATGATGGGTACCCGCTCTGGGTGGGAAGGCCAGTCGGCAAAGAGCCGGAAGGGATCCGCACCGTTGGCAATGTCACCAGCCAGGACCAGCACGTCGGCACCGGGCACAGGCCCAATCAGGCGTTCACCGGGCCAATCATGTTGAAAGAACTCCAGGTGGAGATCGGATGCAAGTTGAATTTTCATGACCAGTCTTCCTTACCCGGGGGTGGACCGGCCACAAACTCACCGAGACCGTTCTTGATACTGCAGAAGTTCACGGCCCGGGCGTCAAAGCCCAGCTCATGGCGCTTCAGAGCATATTTGTCACTCAGATCATCATGGGTGTGACCATGAAAGGATCGAACCACACGCAGATCCCTTGCCAGTTGGCTAAACGCTTCCCAGCCATGGTGATGGCAGGACGGCGGCTCATGGGTGATCAGGATGTCAGCTCGTTGCTTTGCCAGAGTGGCCACGTCATCTGGGTAGATGGCACCGTTCAGGGCAGGATTGGGCCGCTGACCATCGCGCCATTGGAACTTGCCTTGGTTTATGGCTTTGTGCTTGTTTCTAAAGAGCGGCTCCGACGGTGGTGCCCAGATCCGCCCCAGAAAGTTGCCGCCAATGCCAGCGACCTTGATTCCGTCCAGATCCGTAACCCGTCCATGCAACGGAACAGCGTCGCCGCAATCATGCAGGCAGTTCCAATGCTCGTACGTGTCCGCGTCATGATTGCCATAAATGAACGCTACCTTCACTGTCGGAAAGTGCTGCTTCAGAGGCGCCAGAATCTCGCGGAAGGGTTTGTGATCAATCTCGATGTCACCCAGAAAGACCAACCAGCGGGGAAGCGCGTCTGCGCCGGATTGGCTGGCTGCAATGAGGGCTGTGACGATGTGCCGAAACTCTGCGTGCACGTCACCCAAGAACCACATGGCCCGCAAGGCCTGCGCGTGTTCATGGTCAAACGCTTCAATGTCGCGCATCATGGCAATCGCTCCAAAATCATTTCAGCCAAACGGGTCTGATCACCTGGCAAGAATCCCTCAGTGGGATCAGTCAGCAACAGGTCCGAACAACCTGGACGGAACCAATGGTCAATGTCGTCAATAGCCAGCCAGTGCGCACCAGGCCGGTTCTTGCGCAGCCAGCTCACACATTCACACTCGCGGGAGAAGTCCTCCAAACCGTTTGGCAACCAATCGCCGGAGAACCTTTTGATGCAGGGCGTTACGCCAACCACCCGGGGTGCCATGTCGGCAGCAAACGGCTGAAGCAATTCCTCCATCGTGTGCTGAAGCCGCCAGGCACTGCTGATGACAATCTCCACCTGGGGCAACCCACGTAAGACTTCCTCGATATGTGGCAGCGCTTGGAACAACTCCGGTTTGGTGCACACCTCTGGATGGGTGACACCGTCGAAGTCCAGGAACAGGATGCAGGATGGGGCGTTCATAAGCAGTTGAGGGCGTAGTTAATGTCCCAGCCCACATTCATGTACTTGATCATGAGTTGGGCTGGCAATGTCTTTTCGTGCAGGTGCCCGTGGTAGTTCAGCACCGGCGTGTTCTTGTAGTCGTCCGGGATCCGGATCGGGTAGTGGCTCACCACCACCAGACGGTTCTGATGGCCCAGCCAGGTTAGGAAAGGAACAACTGCCTCGAACAAGTTCTTTTCACGGGCCAGTTTGCATTTGCCGTTTCGCTCTAGATCATGGTTGCCGGCCACGAGGATCTTGCGACCGGGCATCAAGCGAATCAGCTTAACCGTGCGCTCATAAGATCCCATGGCCATGTCACCCACAAAGATCAGCAGCTCGTCATTGGGCACCTTCTGCAAGACGGCAATCAGCGTATCGGTCATCTGCCCGACGTCAAAGAACGGCCGATCGCAGTAGCCGATGATGTTGGCGTGCAGCAGGTGCAAGTCTGAAGTCATCCAGACGCGTTGACCCGCCGCCAGTGCATCATTGACGGTCTGGCTGGTTGCTTCGATCAAGTCTTGATCGACCAGGTCCATCAAGCCCAGGTTGAGTGCCGTCTTAACCCGATCTTCATGGTCCAGGGTGTGCTGGAACAGTTTGAGTGCAGTTTTGAACATGGTTACTCTTCGTCGTCGTTGAACCAGATGTCAAGAGGCTCGCCAGGCTCTCTGCTTGTGTGCTTCTTGCACAGCACAAGCGTGTACCCAGACTGATTGATCGCTTTGCCTTGGTCGCCACAGGCAATGCAAAGATGATTCGTCATTTGAGATGCTGCTTCGACCAGCTCGTTGATCTTGTCGACAGTTGCGGCAAAGTCGGCACCACCTTTCGCGGGTGGGTTGTTGACAAATGAGACCACGCCATCAAGTGTCTGAACATCGACGTAAGTAGCCGACTTGCGGCCTTTGATGTACCAGTAGAAGCGACAACTGCCAAACTTCTCTTTGACTTGGGTCCATTGAAAGCCATGTTTGTCAATGCCAAGCGCCGTGTCGATGTCCACACACAACTGGGCAAACAGTTTGAACCAGCCTTTGGCAAATGAGATGCCGATGTTCTTGCCTTCAAACATGTAGGGGTAACGAGCCATTAATTCTTTTGGGGTTTTCATTGTGTTTGCCGAAAAGTGATGATTTCAGTGAAAAAGGGTTGGAATGGCTGATGGGTCGTCATCGCTGTCTATGAACACATCCGCTGGCAGGTCGTGAACATGAAGGCTCCGGCGACCATTGGCGATCGCGCTGGCGTAGGCCTGCTTGAGCGCGTGGATCTGCTCGCGTGGTGTCAAGTGGGCAAGCAGGATCACGAGCCGATCAGCAGGAGGCTCAAAGTCAGCCAGCTTCATGCCGTCATGAAGGCTATGCGCGACATTGCGGGCAAGCTGCAAGGCCTGGGCGCCGGTGGGTGCCTGGACGATGAACTCGAGGAAACGCGAACGTACAGGTGCAGGAATCGCATGACCCTCATTGGCCGTGGCAATCCAAAGCACATGGCTAGCGTCAAACTCAAGCCCGACTGAAATGTCAACCACCTTCTTCGATGTCACGGGCTCAAGCAGGCTATGCAGTGGTGCAAGAGGGCTCTGGTAGTGGTTGTCACTAGCCTTGTCAATCTCATCGAGCAGGATCACGGGATCCGCTTGTTCCCCGAGACAGACCATCTCAAACACGATGCCCATGTGTGTGTTGCCCCAATGACGGGCTGAGCCCATCAGGGAACTGGCTGTGTGTGAGCTGTCAAAACCATGGCGACACATGGGTCGGTTAAGCACCCGTGCCAGTTCCTGGGTGAAGTGGGTCTTGCCAACTCCCGGGTCACCCAAAAGCAAAATGGGGGGCAGTGCCAAGGGCGTGTTGCGCACCTTAGCCAGCGCGATCTGGTTCTCGATCATGGCGAGCACATCACTAAAGTGCGGCTGCCGAGAGCGAAGCACCTTCAACGCATCACTGATCGCGTCCAGCTTTGCTCCGCCAGCCGCCAGTCGCCGAAAGTTGCCCAACTTCTTGAGAGTCTGGAACACGGCCTCGCTTCTTTCTCGCATGTCACGGTCAGGAGATGTTCCTGGATTGAGCAGCTTCAGCGGTTCGTCATAGGGGTAGATCTCGATGCGCAATTCAGACACCGATTGATCAGACTCAAGCCGCATCTCGTCTGCCGCATACTTGTCCAACAGCTCTTCCCTTTGCGCCTGTTGATCCAGCTTCGCGGGAGTTGACTTCTTAAAGCTGGAGGTGGAAGAGGCAGGCGGTACGGACACAGCAGCGGATTCAGCGGATTCTTTTGTTGCTTCCGCCTCATGGTGTGCCTTACGAAGTTCAACGGCTCGATTCGTCCTTTGCTGCAATGCTTCATCAGTCTCATGGGCAATTGGCAACAGCAGATCCACTTGGCCGATCGCATCGCCCTCGTCGTCGTAAAGCGCGATCTTGCGCTTGGCAAATGAGCCAAACTCTTTGTCGGGTTCGTAGTGGCTGGCGTCGCTGGAAAAAATAGATCGCATAAAAGGCTCTTTTTTGGAGCCTGGCAACCTTTGATTTGCCCGACTCCTTGTTGATCACAAGGGGTGGGCTTAAGAAGGACCTAACTAGATCGCAGCAGCGCACCCCAACGGATAGAAACTACCCGTTCGGTTCGTATCATTTTGGATGTGAGGTGGCGCGAATTCATGAGGGAAAGTATGCAGGACAAGTGTCGAAGTAGCAAGCAAATTTCGCTTCCAGTGTTGCGTAAAAAATAACGCTGTCGCTTATTCAAAAGAGATAAGATTTTCCGATGACGAAAAAGCTGCATCTGCACGTCATAAGCCTAGACGCAGAGAATTTGCGCTTATCAAAAGTTGCCACTTCCCAAGATAGAAACCGACAACAACATTAACGAGGCAATTGAAAATCAGAGGCAATGCAGGTCCACACGGCGAGTTGACTAGCGTCGCGCTGAACGCTGGATTGGACGTAAGCTGATTGCTGAACCAACGAACTGATTCAGACGTCTGAACTGCAATTCGAACCTACACCCCTTCCTGAATGCTGACCTGCATGGATGTTCAATGTCTGCGGAACGGCTGGCTTATGCAAATACCTCAATGTCAAAAATCTGATGGGATCAAATGTCGTAGAAACAAGCACTTGACATTTGCCAGGTATGACGTTGTCGAGCTTCGAACTGCGAGACACAAAGCAGCTCCGTCACTCAAATTGACGTGTGTTTTGAAATCCAAATTCACTGAAACTCAGTTCGGAGGAACATGCATCCACAAAGTGAATTAACCGTTATGAATCAACAACTTGCGTGATTTGGAAGAGTGCTGTATGCTTGCCTGAACTCGACAAATATTTCCACATAAAAGTTTCTCAGATGGCTAGTCCAATTTCCACTTTTTTGCGTGACTTACGACTTCAGGCTGGCATGACACAGCGGCAATTGGCAGTGCTCCTCGGCTATGAACAAGGCTACGTCTCAAGTGTGGAACTCGGTCTTAAGAGTCCTAGCAATGAATTCTTGACCGCGGTTTTGGTCAAACTTCATCTAAGCGCCGAATGTCAAGTGGCGTTGGCTAATGCACTCAAGTGTTCAAAACGTCGATTCACCTTGCCGCCCGGTTCATCAGCAGCGACCTTTCTCTTTTGCAACGACCTATGGCAAAAGATTGAATGCGTTCATCCCGACATGCTCACAACAATACACAACTTGATCCGGATGAATGATCTGATCACCCAGAGGCCTCTATCCCGACCCGAGGGGTCAAATCGGACAACCAACGGGGAGATCATCATGTAAAAGAAAACGGGACAAACCTTGCGGCGTGCCCCGTTTTGGTGACCGCCGAGGCAGTCGATCTGACGTCTGAACCATCAGTATCGCTCCTCGCGCCCATCTCGGTCAAGCCCTCCCTTCATTTTCGACTTCTGATCGCCTGAAGACTTTCAGGTGATGGGTGTTTTACGCCCAATTTTTGGTATTCACCGACGACAAGATTCATGGCATGCCTGCCAGGGAAAGTGTTTGCCCATTTAGGCACGAAAGGGACTTCAAAATGACTAACGACACCGATGTTCAGCGCTCGAGCTGCATACTGCAGACTTCGAAACATTCTTATAGGTTTAGGCCTTGTCGGCGAGCCGGATATCCAGCGCCTATACCCTGTTTCCCTGCAGGAACTGGCTGTAGATTTCACGACTGGGATCGCTGCCTATGTGCAACTCAATTTTCTGCATATGGAGTCTCTCATGAGTAGGCGCTCGGGTATGGCTAGGCCGTTGGGAGTACGAGGTCATAAGAAGTCTAGCCAACTTATTGGGAGTAATAAGGGACCAAAGTACGTACCTGTTGACGGTCCAAACGAAGGTACAGCTTTGTTAGCCATGGACATCGATCCACGCACCAAAAGAATCACACCGCAGCCGTTCACAGCTCGACTCGACATCGAGAAGATCTTCAAAAGTAGGTCAGAAGCAGTCACGTTCATGCCCCGTGGAAGAGTCATACGAAAGGACGGAGTGGAACAACTTGAGCGGGTTTACACGCCAGACTTCCTAGTTGAGCTTGCTATGCCGGTACCGTTAGTGGTGGAAGTCAAGTCGAATTGCGAAGTAGATAAATTGACTGATTCTTTGGATCGACGCCGCCGTGTTCTCAACAATCTGGGATACAACTATCTCGTCGTGAAAAACTCTGAATTCGAATACGAAGGACTCCACACCAATCTTGTGAATCTGCGCGACAGTGTCCGGTATCGCAACACAAATGATGTCATTGCGCAAGTGGCCAATTTGGGTAGCGTCATCTCCAAACAGAATGGTTCATTTTCTTTGGGCTCGATTCGGGCCCTAGTCTCCGACCTGACGATCTATCTTGGTTTGGTTGCTGGCGTCATCGCATGTGACCTCCGCGCTGGGCCTTTTAGTGTGAACACTGCACTTTGGCACGCGTATGGGGATCTTAGTCATCTTCAACTCTTGAACCTAGATTTGGAGAGCTGACATGACGCAAAGGCTTGAAAGCGGTCTTAGGATTTTGCGAAACGGCAAGCATTGCTATGTGGGCCAGTTGCGATTGAGTCACGACAAGTTGGAGATTCATTCAGATGACGGCGATATGGAAATTCGAACACCAGACGAACTTCGTCGCGAAATCGCTGACGGCCATGCCCAATTGCTTGTTCCAGATGGCAGTGGAATGCTGCAACCAGTGACAGCTGGTTGGAAGGAGAATGAATCAAAAAAGGCGCCTGAACGCAGAAAGAGAATTACACAAACCCTTCAATTTGTCGAGACACGACGGAGCAAGGGCGTACTCATGAAAGATATTCTGAGTGAACTCGCCACTTACTTTCGAGAGAACAATCTTGGTCGCCCACCAAGCGAAAGAACCTTGCGAATCTGGCAAGAGAAAGGTAAGGGGCATGAATCACGAGTATCGCCCAAATGGCACCTTTGTGGAAACCGTCGGCAAGGGCCTGACGAAGTCCTATTGGCGGTAATCAAAAGCGTGGTGAACCTTGCAATGATTGACAGCGACAGGTTCACAATTAGCGCTGCTTGGGCGCTAATAGAAGCTAAATATGATGAGCAGTGGCGCGAGATATATGGAAAAGATAGTCGACCACCGCCACGCTCAATGCAACATCTTAAGAACTACTTACGCGCCATTCCGTGGAGTGTCTTGACGAAGTTAAGAATGGATGGCCGATCAGGGCGTTCTATTACCAGGGTCGCTGTACACGCTCATACGTCCAGTGTACTTTGGGACTGTGTCGAAATGGATGCGACGGTCCTCGACATTTTAATTTGCGATGAGAGCGGAAAGGAAGTTGGTAGACCGGTTTTATATGTAGCGATAGATGTTGCCACGGGATATGTAGTTGGGCTACATCTAACAATACAAAAACCATCCACCTTGCCGTTTGTGGAGTGTCTTCGGTTTATGCTGTTTGCTAAGCCGGACGACTTCGACAAGCGCTACAAAATTAAAAATCGAATCGAAGTATTTGGAAAGCCAATCTTGCTTCGTGTAGATAACGGTGCTGAATTCATCGGAAATACAGCTGAAGAGCTCGTTTACCATCTTTTTGGCGATATGGCGCGCTGTACACCATACCGGCCAGAGGAGAAACCCCACGTTGAACGTTTTAATGGGACCCTCAAGAAGTACATCCTCACACTGCCTGGCGCAACAACTTCGAGTGTGAATGGGACCAAGAGAACTCCCCCAAATGACGAAAAACTGTTCGATATTGATGCGTTACGTGGACTAATTTACCGTTTTGTTTATGATAAATATTCGATGTTGATGAATGATCTGCGATCAACGATTATCAAGAAGGCTGTTGCGCCACTTGACATCTTAGTCGGCATGAAGAAGACACATACTGAGCCCGTTCCAATAAGCCGTGCAGAGTTTGAGCGCAGCTTATCGTTTAAGCGAGACAAGCGACGATTGGGGCATGATGGAATTTCATTCGAGGGTTGGCTTTATCACTCGGATGACCTCGCCAAGATGTACGGAAAATTTGGGCCTGATCAATATGAATTTCTTTATTCTGATCTTGATGCTACCGTCATTCATGTCATTTCGAAGTCCGGTGGGGAACCTGTTCCCGCGTACGAGAAGACCCATGAAGGAAGTATTGTTGATCGGGCTACAGCAAAAGAAATCAGACGTCTGATCCGTCTAGAAGGAAAAGAACTCAATCGTCGAGCTTTTTCTCACAGCCTAGCCGAGTATCACCGATTGGAGGAGACGGCGAAGACTAGTCGAGGTCGCGCCAAGCAAGCGAGATTCACCGCCTTACTTGATGCCGCTGAGAATCATACACGTCAGACGATGTCAAATTTCACTGTATACCAAGCTCACGAAACTCAAGAGCCGTGCAAAGCGATCATATGCCCGTCTGAAGAGACCATTGCTCCAAAAGGTCGAATGATGGGAGACAGAAAATGAGTAAAGGCATCTTTGAAAGCTGGATATTTGATCATGAACAGTATGCAAAGGCATCCGATGCTCTCGTTGATGAAATAGAGCGCGCAATTGAGGGGGGTGCACCCTTTGTCTTTCCTGTGCTTGGTGATTCGCGGTGCGGTAAGTCAGCATTACTCAAAGATATTGAGACATTATTTGCCAACCGCTTGAGTGCATCCGGTCATAAAAAAGTGATTTACGTACCGATGCCAGCGGCAGCGTCCAATGAGGCACTAGCCACCAGAATCATTCAAACAATTATTGGCGACATTCAGGTTAAGGGCAAGATCTCTGAAATTCTTGATCAGGCAAGTAAAGCGATGACTAGATCTGGCACTGTTGTCATATTGGTAGACGAGTCTAATCATTTGGTTGAAAGGAGATCGACCTCGAGAGCGCAAACCAAGGATAACCGCCGGACCGCGGATTGGTTCAAAGAACTTGGAGATCTCTTTGGAATCTCAGTGGTTATCGCAGGGCTTTCACATGTCAGCCGTATTTATACGGATAACGACCAACTTGCAAATCGTGGTCTTACAGGTGTGACGCTACTACCTTATTCCTGGGGAGTTGAACATGACAGAAGGCAGTTTCAAGACACGTTGACTGCCGGCCTTGTTCATCTCAAAGAAAATGGCTGGGACATTCAAGTTGAGTATGACCGTATCGTACAGGTCATCTACTATGGGGGCGGTGGCTACATCGGTAAAGCGATGGATTTTTTAGCTCGCATTGAAGTCATTGGTAGGAAACAAAAATGTCTTGATTCAGCGCTACTCACCCGTGCGTATCAGGATAAGTATCAAATTGGTTCCCACGGCAATCCAGTTGATTTTAAGGGATTTGACACGGTGCTACTTCAAAGAGCTCACAAGGATGCAATTGCACGCGCTAGCAGGAACGGCGGACGAGGAAATTGACATGACAAGTCGTAGCAATATCAAAGTTCTAAATTGGATAAATCGACTTGATCCGTACCCGGATGAGTCCCTGGCGAGTTTTTTGTCACGATGGGCAAGAGAAAACGTATTGCTGTCTAGACTTAATCTGTTACGCGAACTCGGTATATCCAGAGGAATTCATATTCCGGCTATGAGATTGAGGACGTTAGCCAGTGCACTAAAAATTGATCTTTCAGTTGTCCTGTCGATGGCTCCTTCTTTTACTCCCAGAGTCCCTGCGCTGCGTCAATATTTTGTCAATCCATCAACGGAAGGAATATGTCCTACGTGCCTAGAAGTTTCCTCATATTCTAGACAGCTTTGGTCAAACCGGCTTGCTGTAGCGTGCCCTGTACATGGCACACGTCTGCAAGATAAATGTCAATCGTGTGGAAATGGAATTAGGCATGACCGTCCGTTAGCTCATATTTGTGATTGCGGGTCTGACTTGAGGCGACAGCATGTTGAAAAGGCCTCAACTGCTGAAGTCGAACTTGCAAACTTGCTAATTGGCGTTAAACCTAGTGACGCTAGGTTTCCCTTTAACTTGGATAATGGCGTTCCACCTGACATTGATCTCTTTGTGTTTAATCTGATTCGATTCCTTTCGGAGGGCAAAGTTGAAATACATTTGCGTAATGGTGGTCTGGCACCGCTTCCTAAAGATGTATCAGAAGCCGTAGAAACATTGGCACCGATGTTGAATCTACTTGACAATTGGCCACACAACTTTAACCGCCGAATTAAGGAGTTAATTGATTGCGCCTCGACTGCGTCCACCGGTGCTGCGTCAAAATATAGACGATGGTATTTTTTCTTATTCCGTAAACATTCGCACTCAGCATATGATCCCCTACGCGTCATGGCAGCGAATCAACTGGTGCTCGCCCACCAAGGGGTACTCAATTCGCGAACCCATTGCGTAAAGACTTTTGCAACGGTTGAGAAATATTGGTTTTCTATTGCGGAGGTCGCAGTCAAATTGCATATAGTGGCTGAACGACTGAACGAGGGAATTGACAGAAAGCTGATCGATGCACGGGTGCATGATGTATCCGCTGGATATCGGCAACGCTTTGTTTCAAAAGGGGAAGTCGATCGCCTGCTGGAAGTGCAGTTTGACTACATTAATGATACTGTTGCAATCAAACTTTTGCAGGTTCCAGAAGCTGTATACATGATTCTGCGGGAATCCAGTTGGATTACACGATCTGATATTCGTACTCTTGCCCCTGTTGTTTCCGGGGATATTCAACGGGGTTCCCTCGTTGCACTGATACATCGATTGCTTTCAAATACTCCGTTAAAACGCGATTCCGAAAATGTTCCGTTTGTTTTGCTAAAAAACTTGAACTTGCGCCTTACGACCGATCGTCAGCGGCTTATTAACTTATTCCGGGCGATTGCGCTGGGGGAACTCAAGCCAATTGGGCAGGATGGGAGCCTTACAATTGGCGGACTGATGTTTTCAGAAGCCGAAGTTGAAAGGCGAATATGTAGCAAATATGTTGCCCGATGCCTGACATTGGAGCAGGTGGCATTTTTGACAAATGCTCACTACGATGCGGTCAAAGCTTGGATTGATATCGGTATCTTGCCCGCTAGGAAGGAGCCCTTGGCTCTAGGGAAGCCTTGGGTAATTGAACTACATGATCTCGTAACATTTCTTCAAACCTACATACCACTGGCTTTTCAGGCTAGAGCGCTTAAATCAAGGTCTCGCAGCTTGGTTTCCAGTCTCCAGAGAGTCGGTGTAACGGCAATCAAACCAGATGGTGGGCGTGGGGCACTATTGCGGATCCCTGACTTGTTGGCGGTGGCCCAGTGCTCCAATTCCGCGATTTCGTGTGGTGAGGACGATAGATTTGGGTCGCGTCCTCCCGATGCCGATGATCACAGGACCAATCCAGCAAACTGAAGCCGCTTCAATTGGATTTGGCGCCTGTGCCGGCAAGTTAGCATTGGTGCATGCGTCGTGTTTTAGGCTACCTCAGCGTTGTTGTCTCAAAGTCGACATAACACCGCTGGCATCCGACTGTAGTCACCTAGGTCGTTTCGTTTTCAAGTGCACTTGCTGAGCCTCGTCGTTGCTACGACTGTAAAGGCTTGTAGCTCACCGTGCTGCTTAGCTTACTGGTAATTTCATTTACCTCTGTACGATTTCTGTGCACAGTGTGCGCCCTTTTGTTCGGCATGACTCAGCCGCAATTCTGTCACCAACTCTCAAGCGGCATTTCTTTGCCCTAAGATTATGAAAAACGGCAATTCTTTCACCCATGTATCGGCAATTGTTTGAATTTCAATCTTGTGTTCTCCATTGGTAAGCGCCTGTTTTCCCGGCAAAACTTTGCTAATGCCTACATTTGTGTGTGATTGATTGCACAGACGGCACACTTAAAAAGATGTTGAATCCTGCGTGACTGTGTTCCCAAATCTTCATCCATAGATGGGAGAGGTCAAATAGGAGTTCCATGAAATCTTTTTACGAGACGCTTGAAGTCAGCCCGAGCGCTAGCATTGTGGTGATCAGGGCCGCCTACCGCTGCCTTGCTCAGCAGGAACATCCAGATAAAAATCCGAACACTGAAGACGCGGGAGAGAGGATGTTGAACGTTAACCGCGCTTACGCTGTATTGTCAGACATTGAAAAGCGGGAAGAATATGACCTGAGTCAGGGCATCACTCAAGATTTTCACGAACGCCGCGGTCCCGGTTCGGCACCCCCTGCAATGCGCAAGTCGCGTGGCAAAGGTCCTCCAACGGCACGACCATTTGCCTTCCGCCCTTTGGGCTGAACCCAGGCATCGGCTATACCCGACGTTCACATTCATGACTCCACATTGGCCCAGACCGGCCCGTATCAGGATGTAGGTCTCGGGTTCAGGGCAGCGAAGTTCGTCAGCACCGGTCAACGCTGTGACAAACCATGCGCTGTTTCTGCGTCCATACCAAAAAATTGTGATTCTGTGTGTGCCACCGCACGAACCAATGTGAATGACCCCGCAGACACTGTGATTGGGTTACTAGGTGCCCCCGCATTCAATCTATCCACCGCTTGTTTAAGGACAACGTATGCAATTGAACCTCATCGCTGGCGCTGCCTGCCTGGTTATCGCGCTGCCGACTATGGCTGCTGATGTAAGCTACCGCGCGGATGTGGCACCGATCATTAAGAAGTATTGCGCCGAGTGCCACTCAGCACCCGGTGCACCGTCCATGGCCGAGTTCAAACTGGACGAGGCGAAATACAAGAAGGCCGAGTCTGGCCCTCGCACCGACACCTATGAAGACCTGGTGATTCTGATTGCCTACCCGTCCACCGGTGCCTTCATGCGCCGTCTGGACGACGGCACCAGCCCGTACTCAGGCGGCAAACCCGGAAATATGTACAAAAGTCTGGGTGAAACCGACCCTGAGCGCGCTTCCAATCTGGCCGTCCTCAAAGCCTGGGTCGGAGAAGGCGGTTGGAACCTCAACCGCATGACAGCACGCGGTGATGTACCGGCTTTGACCAAGGAGCAGTTGGATAAACTCAAACTCAAGTATTGATTTTCCGTCCCCCTCCGGGCGGCAAACCATTGCACAAGTCGAGCTGCCAACGCGCATAGTTTGGCGAGCGACTGCTTTTTTGCGGATTGAGCTCATTCTTTGTGCTTAATGATGTCACATTGACTGCTAAGAGATCGGTTTCCGCCACACAATTGTGGCCGACATGGCTGACTGGTTTGTGCACTGTGGAGCACGCCACGAATGACTGCAGGGCTGCGGACTGCTTCCAGCTGCCAATTGGTCAACCCGCGCTGGCGTATGCCGCCTCAATCC
>DFWT01000046.1 GCA_002381045.1 Rhodoferax sp. UBA4127 | reverse complement strand
AGTCGGCACGGGTGCCACAAATGTCCAGTACAAATCTTTCCAGAATCGCCGCGCCACGCTTGGTGTGGGTGACTTCCGGGTGAAACTGAACCGCGTAAAAGCGCCGCTCTTCGTCAGCCATGCCGGCAATCGGGCAACTGTCCGTGCTGGCCATGAGCTTGAATCCAGGTGGCAGTTCGGTCACCTTGTCGCCGTGGCTCATCCACACCTGCAGCATGCCGTGGCCCATCGGTGTGGCGTAGTCCTGAATACCATCCAACAAGGCAGTGTGGCCGTGGGCACGCACATCGGCGTGGCCAAATTCGCGCTGGTGACCACTGGTTACCAAGCCACCCAACTGGTGGGCCATGGTTTGCATGCCGTAACAAATACCGAGCACGGGAATACCCAACTCGAACACCGCCTGCGGGGCTTTGTCAGTGGTGTCTTCGTACACACTGGCATGGCTACCGGACAGAATAATGCCGCGAAGCTGGCCCTCCCGCGCGTAGGCGCGAATCCAGTCGTCGGTCACATCGCACGGATGCACCTCGCAAAACACATGTGCTTCACGGATGCGCCGCGCAATCAACTGCGTGACTTGGGAACCAAAGTCCAGAATAAGAATTTTTTGATGCATTATTCAGCTCTGTAATTTGGAGCTTCTTTGGTGATCTGCACATCGTGCACATGGCTCTCGCGGATGCCAGCGGTGGTAATTTCCACAAACTCGGCTTTTTCCTGCATTTCCGCAATCGTGGCGCAGCCGCAGTAGCCCATGCTGGCCCGCAGGCCACCTGCCATCTGAAAGATGATCGCGACCATGGAGCCTTTGTAGGGCACCCGGCCTTCAATGCCTTCAGGAACCAATTTGTCGGCGTTCGGGTTACCCGAACTTGACTCTTGAAAATAGCGGTCGGCACTGCCCTGTTGCATGGCGCCAATGCTGCCCATGCCACGGTAACTTTTGTAGCTGCGACCCTGGAACAGGATCACCTCACCGGGCGCCTCTTCAGTGCCTGCAAACATGCTGCCCATCATCACCGTACTGGCACCAGCCGCAATCGCTTTGGCAATGTCGCCGCTGTAGCGCACGCCACCGTCGGCAATTAGTGGCACACCGGTGCCCTTGAGCGCATTGGCCACGCTGTCAATCGCCATGATTTGTGGCACGCCCACGCCAGCAACGATGCGGGTGGTGCAAATGGAGCCCGGGCCAATACCGACCTTGACCGCATCTGCACCCGCTTCCACCAGTGCCAGTGCCGCTGCGCCGGTGGCAATGTTGCCGCCGATGACTTCGACCTGTGGAAAGTTTTGTTTAACCCAACGCACCCGGTCGAGCACACCTTTGCTATGACCGTGGGCCGTGTCAACCACAATGGCGTCCACCCCGGCGCGGGCCAACAACTCAACACGCTCTTCGGTGCCCTCGCCCACCCCTACCGCGGCACCTACTCGCAGCTTGCCTTGCGCGTCACGTGCGGCTGCGGGAAAGCTGGTTTGTTTGGTGATGTCCTTAACGGTGATAAGGCCCTTGAGCTCAAAGGCATCGTTCACCACCAATAAACGTTCAATCTTGTGCTGGTTCAGAAGCACCTTGGCCTGCTCAAGCGTCGTGCCATCAGGCACAGTCACCAGACGCTCACGCGGGGTCATGATGTGACTAACTTGCAAGTCCAGACGCGTCTCAAAGCGCAAGTCACGACCGGTCACTAAGCCTGCCACCTTGCCACCATCCAACACTGGGAACCCTGACACACCCAGTTGCTCTGACAAAGCCATGACCTGGCGCACGGTGTGCTGCGGTGTGATCACCACCGGGTCGCGCAGCACACCAGACTCGTAGCGCTTGACTTTCGCCACCTTGGCTGCCTGCTGCTGCGGCGTCATGTTCTTGTGAACAATACCGACACCACCTTCTTGGGCAATGGCGATCGCCAAACGGGATTCGGTGACGGTATCCATAGCCGCCGACACCAAGGGCAAATTCAGTGCAATGTTGCGGGTCAGGCGGGTGGCGAGGGAGGTGTCCTTGGGCAGGACTTGGGAGTATGCTGGCACCAACAACACGTCGTCGAAGGTGAGCGCTTTGCCGAGAAGGCGCATGAATGGGGCTCCTGACGCAAAAGCGAATTATAAAGACGCGCCCTTGCCCAGCCCTTGCCCANNCGTCGAAGGTGAGCGCTTTGCCAATCAGGCGCATAGGTAGAGCTCCAAATCGTCAATTGTATCTGGCGGTGTAGCGCATTTGCATGCGGTAACAGCCGGAAACCAGCTTCCGTTGTCCGCCGTGCTGACATAAACTCCGCCCTTATGACCCAATACCTACGCCTGCTCTGTGTGCTGTTCAGCCTGCTGTCTTTCAGCGCCATGGCCCAATGGGCTTGGGTGGACAAAAATGGTCGGAAAATTTTCAGTGACCGCGCCCCGCCTGCGGACGTGCCCGCCAAGAACATTTTTAAGCAGCCAGGCATNNCGTCCACTGCGGATGGCATCTCACAAGCGGCATCAGCACCTCAAGACAAAGCCAGTGTTGCCAAACCCAGTGGCATTGACCCGGTTTTGGCAGAACGTAAGAAAAAAGAAGAACTGGCGCTGGAAGCCAAGCGCAAATCAGAGCAAGAACGTCTGACTCGCTCCAAGGCGGACAACTGTGAACGCGCCAAACTGGCCAAGAAAGGCNNCGACGCCGACTGCAAATAAACAAAAACCCCGCGCCACAGACTTTGGCGCTTAACTTGACCGGGCTCAGTAGCCAGTTTTTGCACCCAAACGCTTTTTAGCAAACAAGCCAGTTCCTCGCGCGCCCTGTTTGACAAAGCGTTCACGCCGGGCCACTTTCGGGTCGACGCGCAGTGGGCGGTAAACCTCTATGCGGTCTTGATCGCGCAACCAATCAATCAATTTAGCTTTTCGACCCCAAACGCCCACCACCGTGTCGCTGCGGTCAATCTCCGGCCATTGGATTAACAAACCACTCTGCTGCAGCGCGTCCAACACCTGGCACGGGCACCTGAGGGTAAGGTTCACTTCTGCGACTTGTCTGGCCGCTGGCGAGTAAACCACGGTCACTTGCACAAAGGCATCACTCACCGTAAACCTGCTTGGCACGTTTGACAAAGGCATCCACCATGCTGCCGGCGATCTTGTCAAACACCGGGCTGATCAGTCGCCCCAAGGTGTTGTCAAAACCGTAGGTCAAGGTCAGTTCTACCTTGCAGGCACGTTGGGTCGCATCGCCCAATGGCAAAAAATTCCATTCACCTTCCAACTTGGAAAACGGCCCGTCGACCAGGTTAATCACGACCTGTTTATCAGTCACATGAAAATTTCGGGTGGTAAAGACCTGATGAATGCCTGAAAACGCAATACCAATTTCAGCCAACATGCCGTCCTCTTCCAGTGACACCACACGGGCTTTGTCGCACCAGGGAAGGAACTGCGGGTAATGATCCACGTCAATTACAAGACGGTACATTTCTGCCGGGCTGTACCAGATGAGAACTGACTTTTTAACGGTTTTCATAGAATGCGGGATAGCGGAGGATTGTAGTCATGCCAAATGCCCAACCCGACGCAACGCCGCTACCCCCACTTCTACCTCATGGCCAAAAAACCCGACACTTCCTCGCGCATAGCGGACAACAAAAAAGCGGCCTTCAATTACTTTTTTGAGGAGCGTTTTGAGGCTGGCATTGTGCTGGAAGGCTGGGAAGTCAAGTCCCTGCGCGAGGGCAAGGCGCAGTTGACAGACGGCTACGTGGTCATCAGAAACGGCGAATTGTTCATCATCGGTCTGCAAATCAACCCGCTGGGCACCGCCTCTACGCACATCAGCCCAGACAAGCAGCGCACCAAAAAGCTTCTGATGCACAAAGACGAAATCAAACGACTGATTGGCAAGGTGGAGCAAAAGGGCTACACCTTGGTGCCCATCAACCTGCATTGGAAAAACGGCAAGGTGAAATGCGAAGTGGCGCTGGCCAAAGGCAAGGCTGAGCACGACAAGCGTGACACCATCAAAGACCGTGAAGGCAAGCGCGAGGTAGAACGCGCCATGAAGTCACGCCAGCGTTAGGGTCAATTAAAAGCCGTGTCAGGCGGTGTAAAAATGCGAGCACTTAAAGGACCTCGACATGCCCTCACCACGCGACCTGTTTGACCAACTGAATACCGAGTACTCGGCTGTCCACAAAACCAAAGAAGACCTGTTTTGGTCCACTTACATGGCCACCTCCAGCGATGACGCTGGTTTTGCACGGGCTGAAGAAGCCTACAAAAATTTCATCTCTGACCCAGACCGATTGGCCGGAGTGCGCAGCGCTTTGGCCAGTTTGCCAACCACCGATGCAGACGAATCCACACAGGCATTGCGCCAAGGTTTGCAGGGCTGGCTCGCCCTGTTTGAGTGCAACATCATTGACAACGACCAAGCCCGCATTTTGATGGCCGAGTTGATCCAACTTGAGGCCGCCCTGTTCACCAAACGACGTGATTTGGTGCTCCAGCATTTGGGTGAATCTGGCCAACTGGAAGCCGCCACCTTGAGCACTTTGGCCACCAACATGGGTACCAACCCGGTTAAGGTGGCCCGCAAGAGTTCCCACGATGCCATGATGGGCTTGGAGCACTGGGTGCTAGGCAATGGTTTTCTTGACATCGTGAAAAAGCGCAATGCGTTTGCCCGCGCACAGGGATTTGAGAACTACTTTGACTTCAAGGTTCAAAAGAACGAGGGCATGACCACAACGGAGTTGTTTGCCATCCTGGACGACTTTGAGCAGCGCACCCGCGCCACCAACAGCCGAGCGCTCGATGAGTTAGCGCAAAAGCATGGCGCCGAAGCTACCCAAGCCTGGAATTTGCGCTATTACATCAGTGGCGATGTCACCCGCAAACTGGACCCTTACTTTTCCTTTGCCAAGAGTCTGCAACGCTGGGTAGAAAGTTTTCGCCGCCTGGGCATCAGCTACCGGGGTGCCACCATGCAACTTGACTTGCTTGAGCGAGAAGGCAAGTACCAGAATGGGTTTTGCCACGGACCAATTCCTACCTACTTCAACAATCAAGGGCAATGGATTGCTGGCCAGATCAACTTCACCGCCAACGCCACGCCTGACCAGATTGGTAGCGGCGCACGGGCCATCAACACCCTCTTCCACGAAGGCGGTCACGCGGCTCACTTTGCCAATGTCACGCAAAACTCACCCTGTTTCTCGCAAGAATTTGCGCCAACCTCGATGGCATACGCCGAAACACAATCCATGTTTTGCGACAGCTTGATCAACGACGCCGATTGGCTCAAGCGCTAAGGGCGAAATGCCGCCGGTGACACCATTCCTGACGCGTTGATCCGTGCCCAAATTGAGGCCACCCAACCCTTTGCAGCCTATGCTGAGCGCGGCATTTTGGTCGTACCTTTCTTTGAGCGAGCCTTGTACGAACTGCCAGAGGCACAACTAGAGCCCGAACAAGTGTTGGCTCTGGCACGAGCGAGTGAGCAGCGGATCCTTGGCGTTCCGGTTGGCCCACGGCCGCTGCTCGCCATTCCACATTTGCTCAACCAGGAATCAGCAGCGGCCTACCATGGCTATTTGCTGGCCAACATGGCCGTGTACCAAACCCGGGCATATTTCGAACGCCGCTTTGGCTTCCTCACCGACAACCCGGCGATTGGCCCTCTGCT
Source organism: Rhodoferax sp. UBA4127 (assembly GCA_002381045.1). GTDB lineage: Bacteria > Pseudomonadota > Gammaproteobacteria > Burkholderiales > Burkholderiaceae_C > Rhodoferax. The sequence goes on along the minus strand of DFWT01000046.1, from coordinate 2,215 downwards.
GGCCAAGCACTATTGGGGGCCGGGCAATGGCATCAGCCACAACGACACGCTGATTAGTCTGACCGGGGAAGCGTTTAATGCCAAGTACCTGGCCGATGAATGCAACAAGACGATCGATCAAGCTTGGAAAGATGCCCAAAAGCAAATGGCTGATGCGGCCAACCGCAGCTACCCAACACCGCCAAACCCTGATTTGGATGCCACTATCCGCATCGTTCATGGCGCTGAAGTGATTGCGGACAACCAGGAATCAGACCAAGCCATGTGCGATCAATTTGAAAGTTGGGTGGGTAAACATTACCCAGCCACGCTGGCGCACTAGCTCAGGCCGTAACGTCCAGACCGCGCAAAGGATGGCTGTGAGGCGCCCAGGGGCTGCTGAAAAATGGCAAAACCATGTCTGGCGTGACGTCCTCAATGCGTGGGGGTTGCCACTTAGGCGCATTGTCTCTGTCAATAACCAGCGCTCGAATCCCTTCTGCCGCTTCGGTTTGGGCGCCACGCCGCACCAGATGCTGCGGATAAAACACATGGCGCATCAAATCGCGTTCCATGCGCAAATCTTGCGCCAAAGTCAAATGCCTGGCACGTCGAATTTGCTCAAACGCCACGTGCAGCATCAGTGGCGAGCGTTGGCGCAGCAAACTGGCTGTTTGTGCCGCCCAACTGGATGAATCCTGCTCCAGTGTCTGCACGATTGCAGACACCGAGTCCATCGAAAAGCAATGATCAATTTGGTCTCTATCCCAAATATTACCTGAGTTAACAGCTATATAAAATGTAGCAACCAACGAATTCACTTGTAACGGGTCGCAGTGCTCAAGGTGCGCCAAGGCGTCCCACAGGGGCTGCAACTGATCCACCGCCACAGCTTGATCAGCCAAGCCAAGGGCAATGGCCATTGATGCGTCCAACGGAGTTCCAGTCATGGCCAGCCACTCACCTGCATGTCCTGGGCAACGACTCAAGAAAAAACCGCCACCCACATCTGGAAACAACCCAATGGTGGTTTCCGGCATGGCCATCTTGGTTCGCGATGTGACCAGCCTGTGAGACGCGCCTTGACTGATGCCCATGCCACCACCCATGACCACGCCGTCCATGAAGGCGATGTAGGGCTTGGGGAAAGTGTGGATCAGGAGGTTCAGGGTGTATTCCTCCGTAAAAAAGTCTTCTGGGGTGGGGTCGCCAGACAGTAACGCCTGGTGAAAAAAGCGAATGTCGCCCCCGGCACAAAAGGCGCCAAACGGTCCAGCCTTTGTGCTGCCACGAATCGCTACCGCCTGCACTTTGTCATCCTCACGCCAGGCCAACAGGCAAGCCGTCAAGGCGCGAATCATCGGCAAGGTCAAGGCATTCAGCGCATTGGGACGATTCAAGGTAATGAACCCGACCGAACCACGCACCTGGGTTTGCACTTCAGCGCAAAAAAATGTCATGCCCGCTCCCGCCAAGCCACCAATTCGTTGACCACCAGAGCACCTATCACCAGTGACCCACCCACCAAAACATCATGCCCTGGCACTTCACCGGCACCAACCCAGGCCAGCAGAATCCCGAAGATGACTTCCAATAAACCCAGCAGTGCCACCTCTGGCGCTTTAAGCACCCGGGTGCAAAGCACCACCAGCACGCAGGGAATCGCCAGCTGAAACAGCCCCAATCCAGCCAGCAGACCCACGTCATGGGCCGTCGCCAGAAACGGCAAAGACAGGGGTAAAGTGACCAGCGTGGAAATCACCGCTCCGACCAGTACCGCGGGAATCATGTCAATGTCTTTGCCTTGGGCATGCGCGTGTTGTGTGACGACCCAGTTGGTGGCTCCAGAAATCGGAACTCCCAGCGCAACCAAGGTTCCCAGCAGACTCACGCCCTGAGCCAATTGGCTGCCATACATGAAGGCAATGCCTGCACCCGCTACGACGATAGCCGCCCAGGTGCGCAAAGGGATGCGATGCCCAATGAAGATGCGGGATCCCAAGGCCGTCAACAAAGGCGCCAAGGACATTGTCACCAACACGTTGGCCACGGTGGTCAGCATGATGGCCACCATAAAAAAGGTGAACATGCCGCTCCAGCACAGACCAGAAATCCATAGGGGTCGCCCGCCGTCACGCATTCGTGCAAACACGCCGCGGCCCTGAAAAACCGGCAAAAGGATCAAGAGGCTGAGCAGGGTAAACAGGCTGCGCCAGAAGGTCACTTCAAAACTGCG
>DFWT01000239.1 GCA_002381045.1 Rhodoferax sp. UBA4127 | reverse complement strand
TGCGCGGTGCCAACCAGCTGGTGAATGCCGGCGGTGTGCTGGCGGCTTTGGCTGCCCTGCGCGACCGCTTGCCCGTGACGGCGCAAGCGGTGCGCAACGGTCTGGTGTTTGTGGACTTGCCAGGGCGTTTTCAAATTGTTCCGGGTCAGCCGACCCTGGTGCTGGATGTGGCCCACAACCCGCACGCGGTGGCGGCTTTGGCGCTCAATCTGGATGCCATGGGTTTCTTTCCATGCACCCACGCGGTGTTNNGACAAAGACATTGCTGCGGTGCTGGCGCGCATGGGTCCTTTGGTAGACCGCTGGTACTTCACCGATTTGCCCACGCCAAGAGCGGCACAGGCAACTGATTTGTTGCGCCTTTGGCAAGCGCAAAACACCCGCAAAGACGTAATGGCCGACGCCTTTGCCGACCCCGAATCTGGCTTGCAGCAGGCGCTGGCCAATGCAGACCCCGCTGATAGAATCGNNGTCTTCGGATCGTTTTACACCGTCGGCAGCGTCGTCAAAGACGGTGTGCCTCGCTTGCAGGCCAAACATCTACCGACCTCCTGATTTCAACCGATTCAATCTGCATGGCTTTCTTCAAGTTCCGCAAAGCAACCCCCGAGCCCACCCGAGCGCCACCTGCGTCCCCAAGCATTGAAGCCTTGCGCCAGCGCGCCAAGTACCGGCTGGCGGGGGCGTCGGTACTGGTGCTGCTGGGTGTGATTGGTTTTCCGCTGTTGTTCGACAAGCAACCACGTTCGGTGGCTGTGGATACGCCGATTGATATTCCAGACCGCAACAAGGTTCTGCCGCTGGCTTTGCCTACGGTGCCGCCCAAAGCCCAAGCTCCGGCATCAGCCACCCCTGAGGTCACACCTGTCGCATCGGCTTCGGTGGTAACTGCGCCGACCGAGGTGAGCAACAAGCCAAAAGAAGAACCGGTGCCACCGCCTGCCAAAGCATCGGCCGTCAAGCCAGCGGATGTGACAAGTGCCATCAAATCAATTGTCGATAAAAAAGCAACTCCAGCCCAGATTGAACCTGCCAAAGATGCTCCAAAGGTTGTAGCAGCTGAACCCACAAAAGTGGCTGCAAGCGTCTCAAGCAAAGCGTCCGAGGCGGCCAAGGCGCAGGCCTTGCTGGAAGACAAACCACCTGCCGCCGCGGATGCGGGTCGCTATGTGGTGCAGGTGGGCGCTTTCGCCGAAGCCGACCGGGCCCGTGAAGTGCGCACCAAGCTGGAAAAGGCTGGCCTGAAGACCTATACGAACGTCGCTGAAACCAAAGATGGCAAGCGCATCCGGGTGCGGGTGGGTCCATTTGCCACCAAGCCTGAAGCCAAAAAGGCGGCCGAGAAAATCAAGCAACTCGATTTGCCTGCTGCGCTCTTGACGCTTTAAAGCTTAGTTGAAACATGGCCGCTTTGGACTGGATTTTTTGCGCAGTGTTGCTGGTGTCGGTGCTGTTAGGCGCGTGGCGTGGCTTGGTGTTTGAAGTGTTGTCACTGCTGAGTTGGTTGGTGGCCTTGGTCGCAGCCCGATTTTTCGCGGTTGACATGGCGCTGTTGTTGCCCATGCAGGGCAGTTCAGATGGACTGCGCTACGCGGTCGGTTTTGTTGTGGTATTTGTCGCTGTGCTGCTGGTGGGCAGCCTGATTGCGGTAGTGTCCAAGAAGCTCATGACCAGCGTAGGCTTGCGCCCAGTGGACAGGGTGCTGGGCGCGCTGTTTGGGTCATTGCGCGGCGGCTTGTTGTTGTTGCTGGCCACCGCGGTAGTGCATGCCACACCTTTGAAGTCGACCGCTGTATGGCAGGAGTCGGTGGGCGCGGGGCTGGCCATGGCGGTGCTCAAAGCAGTGAAGCCGGCTTTGCCGCGTGACCTGGAAAAATATTTGCCAAGCTGAAAACAGCCGTTGAACAGATCGGAAACCTATGTGTGGAATTGTTGGGGTGGTCAGTCAAGCGCCGGTCAATCAGCTGATTTATGACGCGCTGTTGTTGCTGCAGCACCGTGGGCAGGACGCGGCGGGCATCGTCACGCAACAAGAGCGCAAGTTTTTCATGCACAAGGCCAAGGGCATGGTGCGCGACGTGTTTCGCACCCGCAACATGCGCTCGCTGCCTGGCAACTGCGGTCTGGGCCAAGTGCGTTACCCTACCGCAGGCAATGCCTTCAGCGAAGAAGAGGCACAGCCGTTTTATGTGAACGCGCCGTTTGGCATTGTGCTGGTGCACAACGGTAACCTGACCAACGCGCATGCGCTGAAGGCGGAGTTGTTTGGCACCGACCACCGCCATATCAACACCGAAAGCGACTCTGAAGTGCTGCTCAATGTGTTGGCCCATGAGTTGGGTGAAACCACCCGTGGTCTGCCACTGACGCCGGGCGATGTGTTCAATGCGGTACGCCAGGTGCACCGGAGGGTGCGTGGCTCGTATGCGGTGATTGCCCTGATTGCGGGTCATGGTGTGCTGGCGTTTCGCGATCCATTTGGCATTCGCCCCCTGTGTTTGGGCAAAAGCGAAGGCACCTGGATGCTGGCCAGCGAGTCGGTAGCGCTGGAAGGCACCTCGCACCAGTTCGAACGCAATATTGCGCCCGGCGAGGCAGTGTTCATTGACCTGCAGGGCAACATCCACGCGCAGCAATGCGCCGACCACCCGGTGCTAAGCCCATGCATTTTTGAGTTTGTTTACCTAGCCCGCCCGGATTCGGTGTTGGACGGCATTTCGGTGTACCAAGCGCGCTTAAATTTAGGCGAAACGCTGGCGAAACGGGTGATCTCTACGGTGCCGCCCAATGAGATTGATGTGGTCATCCCCATCCCCGAATCCAGCCGCCCGAGTGCGGCGCAGCTGGCGCAATTGCTGGGTTTACCGTATCGCGAAGGTTTTGTGAAGAATCGCTACGTGGGTCGCACTTTCATCATGCCCGGCCAGTCGGTACGCAAGAAGTCTGTGCGGCAAAAACTCAACGTGATCGCCAGCGAATTCAAGGGTCGCAACGTACTGCTGGTGGATGACTCCATTGTGCGTGGCACCACCTCCAAGGAAATCGTGCAAATGGCGCGCGACGCAGGAGCACGCAAGGTCTACATGGCCAGCGCGGCGCCGCCGGTGCGTTTTCCCAACGTGTATGGCATTGACATGCCGACGCCGCAAGAGTTGGTGGCGCATAACCGCACGGTCGAAGAGATTCGCCAAATCATTGGTTGCGACGCGTTGATTTACCAGGATGTCGATGGCATGAAAAAGGCCATCGGCTCGCTGAATCCGGCCATCAAAGACTTTGATGCATCCTGTTTCGATGGTGTGTATGTGACTGGCGACATCACGCTGGAAGATATCGTGCGCCTGAATTCCAACCGGGTTGGTGGTGAGGAAAACCAGGAGGACACCTCGCGCCTCGCCTTGCCTAACCACGAGGAATGAGCATGGCGGCCAAAAAGCTCCCAGACACCTTGCACCGCGACACCCTGGCGGTACGCGCCGCTGTTGAGCGCAGCCAATACGGTGAAAACTCGGAAGCGCTGTACCTGACCAGCGGTTACGTGCAGCCCAGCGCCGAAGCCAGCGCCCGCCGCTTTGCCGGCGACGAAGACGGCTTCACCTATGGAAGGTATGGCAACCCGACTGTCGCCAGTTTTGAGCAGCGTCTGGCCGCGCTGGAGGATGCGCCTGCTTGCATCTCGACGGCGTCGGGCATGTCGGCCATTCTGATGATGTGTATGGGCTTGCTGAAAAGTGGCGACCATGTGATTTGTTCGCATTCCATGTTTGGTTCCACCATCAAGCTGATTGGCACAGACCTGGCCAAGTTTGGTGTGCAGTCAACGTTCGTGCCGCAAACCGATGCCAGCGCCTGGCAGGCCGCAGTCAAGCCCAACACCCGCTTGTTGTTTGCTGAAACGCCCACGAACCCTTTGACGGATGTTTGCGATATCAAGGCTTTGGCTGACATCGCGCACAACGCCGGTGCCTTGCTGGCCGTGGACAATTGTTTTGCCACACCAGCATTGCAGCGCCCTATGGCGCTGGGTGCGGATATCGTCATGCATTCCGGCACCAAGTACCTTGACGGTCAGGGACGTGTGATGGCCGGTGCCTTGTGTGCCAGCGAGGCATTGGTCACCGAGACCTTTTTGCCAGTGCTCAAGAGCAGTGGCATGACGCTGGCGCCATTCAACGCCTGGGTGGTGCTCAAGGGTTTGGAGACGTTGGACATTCGGATGCAAGCCCAGTCCGCCCGTGCTCTGGCGTTGGCGCATTGGCTGCAAGCGCACGCATCGGTGAAGCGGGTGCATTACCCAGGATTGGCCAGTCACCCGCAGCACGCGTTGGCCATGGTGCAGCAATCCAACTGCGGTGGTGCAGTTCTCTCATTTGAGGTTAAGGCCAGTGATGCTGATCAGGCGCGCGAACGGGCCTTTCACGTGCTGGATTCGCTGCAAACCTTGTCCTTGTGTACCAACCTCGGCGACACCAAAACCTTGCTGGCGCATCCGGCCAGTACATCCCATGGCCGCCTGACCCCTGCGCAGCGCGAGCTTGCTGGCGTGACTCAAGGCTTGATCCGCGTGGCCGTGGGCCTGGAGCACATCTCTGACATTCAGGCCGACCTAGATCGCGGCCTTCTTTCCTTCTGACATGACCACTCGCATTCGCACCCGTATCGCGCCATCACCCACTGGCTTTTTACACCTAGGAACGGCTCGCACTGCGCTGTATTCCTGGGCCTATGCACGCCACTTTGGTGGCGAGTTTGTGCTGCGCATAGAAGACACCGATGTCGCCCGCTCCACACAAGATTCGGTGGACCAAATTTTGGAATCCATGCGTTGGCTGGGTCTTGATTACGACGAAGGTCCAATTTACCAAATGCAACGTCTGGACCGCTACAAAGCAGTGGTGGACCAATTGATGGCCGAAGGCAAGGCCTACTACTGCTACAGCACGCCCGAAGAGTTGGAAGCCACCCGCGAAGCCAAGCGCGCCAAAGGTGAAAAAACCCTGTACGACGGACGCTGGCGCCCGGCACCGGGTAAGACTTTGCCGCCCGTTCC
>DFWT01000126.1 GCA_002381045.1 Rhodoferax sp. UBA4127 | reverse complement strand
ATCACCTCGTCAAAAATCAACAGGATGTTGTTGGCAGTGCAGATCTCGCGGATGCGTTGCAGGTAGCCGATTGGGGGAATGATCACACCGGCCGAGCCCGACATCGGTTCGATGATGACGGCTGCGATGTTGGACGCATCATGCAGCGTGATCAGCTTCAACAGATCTTCGGCCAGAATGGCGCCATGCGGGCCTTCTGCCGGCGGCATGCCGCGGTAGAACACGCCGGCCGGCGGCTGGGTGTGAGGCAGATGGTCGGCTGCAATGCCTTGGCCGAACATNNAGCCCTTCTCGCGGCCAATCAGCAGGCTCTTGCCGGCTTGGCCTTTGGCGCGCCAGTAAGCGCGAGCCATCTTCAGAGAGGTGTCGGCCGACTCTGAGCCTGAGCCGGTGAAAAACACATAGTCAAGCCCGGCGGGGGTGAGTTCTTTCAGTTTGTTGGCCAGCGCAAACGACAGCGGGTGGCCAAACTGGAAGGCCGGCGAATAGTCCAAGGTGGCGAGTTGGCGGCTGGCTGCGTCCACAATTTCCTGGCGCCCGTGACCCAAGCCGCAGGTCCACAGACCTGATAACCCGTCAAAAATTTTGCGCCCGTCGGCATCGGTGTAGAAGCAGCCCTGGGCGCTGGCCATCATGCGCGGATGGGCCTTGAAGTCGCGGTTGCCGGTGTAGGGCATCCAGTGCGAGTCCAGCCAGGCAGCGTCAGTGCGAGGGCGATTCAGGGCTTGGGCATCGGTCATGTTCATGGGCTACCTCAGGTGGTGGGACAAAGATGGACGATTGTGCGAGCCCTAATTACTCTTATAAATGGACAAGTATCAAGGTAAAGTTGCTGATCTATGCAAGTAAACACCGCTTCAACCTCAACCCGGTCGGCTTTGGGTGCCGTCAGCGACATGGACGTTCGCTTGCTTCGGGTGTTCAAAACGGTGGTCGACTGCGGTGGCATGGCGGCGGCGGAGCTCGAACTCAACATTGGCACCAGCACGGTCAGCCGCCACATCAAAGATCTGGAAACCCGCTTGGGGCTCACCCTGTGCCGCCGGGGTCGGGCCGGTTTCGCCCTGACGCCCGAGGGCGAGCAGGTGTACCTGGAAACCTTGCGTTTGCTCAGCAGCGTGGACGCGTTTCGCAGCCGGGTTGATGAGATTCATCAGCGCATGGGCGGTGAATTGCACATTGCCGTGTTTGACAAAACCGCCAGCAACAGTGAGGCGCACATTGGTCAGGCGATTGCCAGCTTCAGGGCGCAGGCCCCCGAGGTCAGTCTGCACCTGCATGTGGCACCCCTGAACGTGATTGAGCGCGGTGTACTCGACGGCCAGTTTCAAGTGGGCATCATCCCCGGCCACCGCAGCTCCAGCCTGTTGGCCTATGACGAATTGTTCAATGAGACCATGTACCTGTACTGCGCGCCCAGGCACCCACTGTTTTTGGCCGGCGTGGCGCAACAGCCCGAAGATTGGGCCGCCTTGCGTGCCCATGCGTTTGCCGGTCTGGGCTACCACTCACCCAATATGGAAATCAGCCAGCAGGTGCAGCTCACACGAAGTGCCACCGGGTATGACCAGGAGGCCATTGCCACCTTGATTCTGTCGGGCTGTTTCCTCGGTTTTTTGCCAGACCACTATGCTCAGAGTTTTGTGCAAAGCGGCCAGATGCGCGCTGTGAATCCGCAGGTGTTCAACTATCGCTGCCGGTTTTTTTGCATCCTTCGAGCCTCGTCCCAAGCGGCCCGAGTCACCCAGGCATTCCGGGGTGCACTCTTGCAACATCACGCTGATTGACCCGGATATCGGCTTTGCTGTCAGAATCGAGCGCCTAAGTCGCAGTGTGCGTTGGCCATGTTTCCAACGCCCCGAGTTCAATTGGCAAACCTTTTTTGGGACAAGCTGATGCGTGTGGAAGCCAACGAGCAGACCCTGCCCCGGCTGCACCTGATCGGAACCTTGGTCATTGTGGTGCTGCTCGCCATGATCTTGGGCGGCTATTTCTCCTGGCGGGATGCGCAGAGCCGCAGCGACGCACTGCAGCGCGTGGTGCAAGAGGCTCAGCGGGAACAGGAAGCGCATCTGTCGGTAGAACTTGATTCGGCAATAAGTTTTCTGGAGTTCACCCGCAACCGAACCGAAGACGTCCTCAAAAAGAGTTTGCGCGATCAGGTGGATACCGCACTTCAAATGGTTCAAGCCATTTATGACCGCGAATCTCCCAAGCGCAGTAAAGCAGAAGTTCAGCGACTGATCATTGAGGCGCTTCGTCCCGCGCGCTTTTATGACGGCCGAGGCTACTACTTCATTGACACCATGCAAGGCCAGTTTGTGCTTTTGCCGACCGCACCTCAACTGGAAGGCTCCACCAACCTGGATAACCGCGACGACCAGGGCCACTACATCATGCGCGGGCTGATTGACGCGGCCAAACTTCCTGCGGGGGAAGGCTACTCGCGCTACCGCTGGTATATGCCTGATGACCCCAAAAAGATGGCCGACAAGTTGGCCTATGTCAGGCACTTTGCACCCTACGACTGGTTGATTGGCACGGGCGACTACACCTACAAGTGGGAGCAAATGCAAAAGCAGGAAGTGCTGGCAAGGTTGCGCGCTTTGAGGATTGGAAGCAGTGGGTACATCGGCGTGATCAACCGCGACGGACGCTCGTTGTTGTCGCCGTCTGACCCGTCGCTTGAAGGCAAGTTGCCCTCTGAGATGCCCGCCATGGCAGGTACAGCCGCCAGTGCGCTAGTGGGCAAAGCCTTGGCGGGCGGCGGCCTGGTGCGTTACGTCTGGCCCAATGGCAAAAACAACGTGTCATCTGATAAAACTGCGCTGGTGCGGCTGGTGGAACCCTGGGGTTGGGTGTTGGTGGCGGCCGTTCACGACAACGAAGTTCAACTTGCAGCCCAACGCGAACTTTTAGAACATGGCGTTCATCAACCGCAGCATTGGCAAGACCTGTTTTGGCCTCTGTTACTGGCACTGGTCATCGGCTTGACCGCGTCGCTTCTTTTTGGACGATGGTCGCGCCTGCTGTTTGCGCAGTACCACCTGCAGATGAAGTTGAAAAATCAGGAGGTGGCCGAAAGCGAGGAACTGTTCAAAGCGGTTTTTGAAAATGCGGCTGTGGGTATTGCCCAGGCGTCGTTGACGGGTGAGTTCCTGAAAGTCAACCGGCAGTTCTGCCACATCCTTGGCCAATCCGCTGACAGCTTGCTCACGCCAGGGTTTCATTTTGGTCAGGTCACGTTTGCTGATGATTTGGAGAAAGACAAGGCTGAATTGAAGGCATTGCTGCAGGGTGAAAGTCAGCAGTTTTCCATGGAGAAGCGGTACGTCAAACCCGATGGCGCGGTGATCTGGGCGTACCTGGCTGTCCACTTGGTGCGCGATGCCCAAGGCAATCCGCAGTATTTCATTGCGGCCATTCATGACATCACCGAGCAAAAGCGGGCACAAGCGCAACTCAAATTGGCTGCCAGCGTGTTCAGTGACGCCCGCGAAGGCATCATGATCACCAATGCCCAAGGCACCATCCTCAATGTGAATGACTCATTCACCCGCATTACCGGCTATAGCCGTGAGGAAGCCCTTGGAAACAGCCCGCGCATGCTGAGCTCAGGCCAGCAGGGCACTGATTTTTACCGTGGTTTGTGGCAAGGTTTGCTGACAGATGGGCATTGGTTTGGCGAGATCTGGAATCGTCACAAAAGTGGTGAGGTGTTTGCTGAACTTCAGACCATCAGCGCGGTGCATGACGAGCTGGGACAAACCCAGCACTATGTGTCGATGTTTTCAGATGTCACCGCGCAGAAAAGGCACCAGCAGCAACTTGAGCACATGGCGCATTACGATGCCTTGACTGGACTGCCCAACCGTGTGCTGCTGGCAGACCGGTTGAAACAGGCCATGCGCCTGGTGCTGCGGCGCAAACTGTTGCTGGCGGTGGTGTACCTGGACCTGGATGGCTTCAAACTCATCAACGACACCCACGGTCATGCCTTGGGCGACCAAGTCCTGGTGGCGCTGGCCAGCCGCATCAAACTGGCCCTGCGTGAAGGCGATACGCTGGCGCGCATGGGCGGTGACGAGTTTGTGGCGGTGTTGGTCGATCTGCCCAACACCGAGGCCTGTGCACCCTTGTTGACCCGCTTGTTAACAGTTTCCAGCGAGAGCCTGCAAATTGAGGGCAAAACGGTTGGGGTGTCGGCCAGCCTTGGCGTGACCTTCTACCCGCAGGCCGACGACATCGATGCCGACCAATTGCAGCGCCAGGCTGACCAAGCCATGTACCAGGCCA
>DFWT01000177.1:193-2556 GCA_002381045.1 Rhodoferax sp. UBA4127 | reverse complement strand
TGGAAGAAGGCCTGCGCTTCGCGATTCGCGAAGGTGGCCGTACCGTGGGTGCGGGTGTGGTGGCTAAGGTGATTGCGTAAGGAGCAAGCATGGCAACGAAACAAAAAATCCGCATTCGCCTGAAGGCGTTTGACTACAAGCTGATCGACCAGTCTGCGGCTGAAATCGTAGACACGGCGAAACGCACCGGCGCAATTGTCAAGGGTCCGGTTCCCCTGCCAACGCGAATGAAGCGTTTTGACATCTTGCGCTCGCCCCACGTCAACAAGACCAGCCGTGATCAGCTTGAAATCCGAACCCACCAACGTCTGATGGACATCGTGGACCCCACCGACAAAACGGTTGACGCGTTGATGAAGCTCGATTTGCCCGCCGGTGTCGACGTAGAGATCAAGCTGCAGTAAGTGATAGCTTGCAAACACCCTGACGGGTGTTTGCCTTGTCTTTGAGTTGCGCGCCTTGCCATGGAGGTTGGACCGCGCTATACTTGAAGGCTTCGCCAGATTGCATAGATGATCGGGCGGAGTTTTATTAACAGTCTTTCACGCAAAAACAGCGCAGCCAATTGAAGTTGCTCTGGTGGAAGTTACGGAGAAAACAATGAGTCTTAGCAATCACTTAGGGTTGCTGGGGCGCAAAGTTGGCATGATGCGTCTGTTCACAGACGATGGGAACGCAGTTCCTGTCACCGTGATCGATGTGTCAAACAACCGCGTGACCCAGGTCAAAACCCAGGAGAAGGATGGCTATGTTGCCCTTCAGGTGACATTTGGTGCGCGCAAAGCGTCGCGCGTCAACAAGCCAACCGCCGGACACCTCGCAAAAGCAGGTGTTGAGGCCGGTGAAATCATTCAAGAATTTCGCGTTGCCGCGGATACAGCCTCTCAATACCAGGCAGGTGGATCGGTGCCAGTGGCATCGGTGTTCGCTGTGGGTCAGAAGGTCGACGTGCAGGGCACCACGATTGGTAAAGGCTACGCCGGCACCATCAAGCGTCACCATATGAGTTCGCAACGTGCGTCTCACGGTAACAGCCGTTCGCACAATGTGCCTGGCTCTATCGGTATGGCGCAAGATCCTGGTCGCGTCTTTCCAGGCAAGCGCATGACTGGTCATCTGGGTGATGATCTGGTTACCACTCAGAACCTGGATATCGTGCGCGTTGACGAAGCCCGTCAACTGCTGATGATCAAGGGCGCCATTCCTGGCTCGGCTGGTGGTTTTGTCACTGTCCGCCCCGCTGTCAAGGCTAAACCTGCTGTGAAAGGAGCGAACTGATGCAGCTCGAACTCCTCAATGACCAGGGTCAAGTCGCCTCCAAGATGGATGTGCCTGAAACCGTGTTTGGTCGTGCCTACAACGAAGATCTGGTTCACCAGGTTGTCGTGGCTTTCCAGGCCAATGCCCGTCAAGGCACTCGCGCGCAAAAAGACCGCGAGCAAGTTCGGCACTCGACCAAAAAGCCGTTCAAGCAAAAAGGTACGGGTCGCGCACGCGCCGGCATGACTTCGTCGCCGCTGTGGCGCGGGGGTGGTCGGATTTTCCCGAACATGCCCAATGAAAACTTCACACAGAAGATCAACAAGAAGATGTACCGTGCTGGCATGGCTTCCATCTTCTCGCAGCTGGCCCGCGAAGGTCGTCTGGCTGTGGTCGATTCACTGACCGTTGACTCGCCAAAAACCAAAGCACTGGCGGCTAAGTTCAAAGCCATGAACCTGGACTCGGTGCTGGTGATTGCTGACGAAGTGGATGAAAACCTCTACCTTGCGTCACGCAATCTGGTGAACGTGTTGGTGGTTGAGCCCCGCTATGCAGATCCGGTGTCGCTGGTTCACTACCGCAAGGTATTGGTCACCAAGGCGGCCATGGGCCAACTCCAGGAGATGTTCGCATGAGCCACGGTATGCAAAATCAAAAATTCGATGAAGGTCGCTTGATGCAAGTGCTCGTTGCGCCGATCGTGTCTGAAAAAGCCACGATGGCCGCTGAGAAGAGCAATGCCGTCACCTTCAAGGTGCTGCGCGACGCCACCAAGCCCGAGATCAAGGCTGCCGTCGAGCTGATGTTCAAGGTCGAGGTCGCATCGGTGTCGACCTCCGTGCAAAAGGGCAAGGTCAAGCGCTTCGGGCGCGCCATCGGCCGCCGCGATCACGTCAAGAAGGCGTTCGTGGCGCTGAAGGCCGGCCAGGAGCTCAATTTCTCCGGGGAGGCCTCCTAAATGGCCATCGTCAAAGTCAAGCCCACCTCGCCCGGCCGCCGTGCCGTCGTCAAGGTGGTGCACAAGCACCTGCACAAGGGCGCGCCCGAAGCCTCGTTGCTCGAGCCGCAAAAGCAGAATGCCGGCCGCAACAACAACGGCC
>DFWT01000177.1:0-132 GCA_002381045.1 Rhodoferax sp. UBA4127 | reverse complement strand
CAAGGGCGCGCAGATCGCGCGTTCCGCGGGTACGTCGGTCACGCTGATGGCGCGCGAAGGCATCTACGCCCAGTTGCGTCTGCGCTCGGGCGAAGTGCGCAAGATCCACATCGACTGCCGCGCCACCATCGG
>DFWT01000082.1 GCA_002381045.1 Rhodoferax sp. UBA4127 | reverse complement strand
CCGCCTGGGTGCCCAGCCCCACAGGTGCAACGCTGCACGCCCTGCACTACCACCAGGTGTTGGTCAGCGATGTGCAAAAGGAACTGGAAAAGACCCACGCCAAACGCAAGGTGGAAGTCGAGCGCAATGCCCTCCTGAGTGGTTTATTGCATTTCCCAGTGACTGCCACACCCAACTGGAGCGACACCGAAAAGCAACAAGAATTGGACAACAACATCCAGGGCATCCTGGGCTACGTGGTGCGCTGGGTTGACCAAGGCGTGGGTTGCTCCAAGGTCCCAGACATCCACAATATTGGCTTGATGGAAGACCGCGCCACCTTGCGCATTTCCAGCCAGCATGTGGCCAATTGGCTGCACCATGGGGTGGTGTCAGAAGCGCAAGTCAAAGCCACCTTTGAGCGCATGGCCGCGGTGGTGGACGGCCAGAACGCGGGCGACCCGTTGTACAAACCCATGGCGGGCCACTTTGACACCAGCATGGCCTACCAAGCCGCTTGCGACCTGGTGTTCAAAGGATTGGCGCAGCCCAGTGGCTACACCGAACCCCTGCTGCACGGATGGCGCCAAAAGGTCAAAGCCGCGTCGGTGAGATGATCGCTACCTAATGAATAGTCACGAGCCCTTATAAATAAAGGGCTAGTGGTCTATTTTTGATATGAATTTGAATGCACCAGTTGCTTCTGCGCCAGTGGCGAATTGCTGCCCGATTTGTGGTCAGGCCAATCTGTGCGCGATGGAATTAGAAAAACAAAGCGGCATGAAGCAACCACCTTGTTGGTGTGCCTCAATGGAGTTCACGGCAGAGTTGCTGGCGCAGATTCCACCCGCAGCGCGTGGCCTTGCCTGTGTCTGTGCCAACTGTGCCAAAGGCGCCTTGCCATGATGGCCTGGCTGGACAAGTTTCCGCTTATTCTGTTGATTGTGATCGCGGTCTGGATGGGCATTGCACCCGTCGTGCCCGAGTCGCATTTGATCGAGAAGTTGCGCATGCTCAGTCAAGGCACCTTGACCAAACCCCTCGACATTTTTGATTTGTGCCTGCACACCGCACCAATCGTGCTGCTGTTGATGCGCCTGTGGCGCCAGTTACGCCCAGGCTAGGCCACTGGCCTACTTCGGCTTGCTTGCCGGAAACTCATCTTGCGGGCGGGTCAAGTCGAAGTCCGGCACTGTCTTGCTTTCCAGTGCAGCCCCCATCGAAGAGAAATCCAGGTCCAGCGAGCGGGTCACCAAAGGCTCATTGGTCTCTTCGATCAGATGCGCCACACCATTTTCATCAAACTCCAAATGCATGGTGGATTGGTAAGCGGTGGTGGATTGGTCGACCACCGCATCGGCCAGGGCGTGCAGCATCAGCAAGTCTTTGAACGCATTCAAATCGTAAGTCTGACGGCTCATCCGCTGCTCGTCATGGAAGATGCAGGCACTGAGGAAAGCCAGCGCGTCCATGCGTGGCCACAAACGTGTCAGCACCGAAACCACTTCAGGATAAGACTCCAGATCGCGGCCAGGGACATTAAAGGCCGGGAAATCAGGAACGACGCCATTGAACAGGCGATGGAAGATGTCGCGTTGTTCACGGAAATCAGCCTTCATGCCCAACGAGTGATACAGCCCAATCAGGTCAAGGTAAAGCAGCGGGTTGGGTTCGGGGGTTTCGGCAATTTGCTTCTTGAGAATTGCCAAGGCGCGATCAGTTTGCCCAAGCGACACAAAAAACTCGGCCTGCTGGCGCACGTCCAGAATCGGGTCCAGATTGATGTGGCGGATGCTGTTGGTCTCAAAGGGCACATTGGCGGTGGCATTGTCCAGACCGTCATCCAATGGCATAGGCACCGAGAAGGCCAGATCCAAATCAATGTCCAAGCCCGAGGTATCGGGCATTGGCAGCGCGGCCGGCACCTTTTGTGGCACCGGTGCTGCTTTTGCGCCGCCAGGCACCACCACTGGCGCGGCGCTCAACTCAGCAGGTGCCGAGTTTTTAGCAGCTGCCTCCTGTGCCAGGCCGTGAGGCCGTGTATCCGGCGGCACCGAGGCCAGAATGCTGACAGGTGCATCCTGTTCTGGCGGCGTCCACCAGGCCGCGGACGCATCAGACGCCGTCGCTTGTTTGTCAGCCTGACGAGCGCGCCACAGCCACAACAAACCCAACAGGCTGGCCACCAAGGCCGCCAACAAAGCGTACATCAAGCCAGCAGGTGACTGACCTTGCTCGGCCTGCTGCAGTTTGGCTCGCAGGTCAAGCATCAACTTCTCGTTGCTGGCGGACTGGGCACGCAAGGCCTTCAGGTCGGTCTCCAAGGACGCAATTTGTTGGCTGTAGCGCAGGGCATCCTGCGCCGGTGAAAAGTCCATGTAGGAGTCGGTTGCATCCACCCGGTCGGACAACAGATCCAAGGGGTCCAGCTTTAAAACCGATTGGCCAGTGGGCCGCGCTGCGGCAGCGTTTGGTCGCTTGGCTTTGTCTACCGGCTTAACGGGAGAAGTGTTGGCCTGGCTTGCGGGTGCCACTTTTTTGCGCGGCTTGGCTTTGACGGCCTGGGTTGGTCTGGCAGATGGCACTGAATTTGCAGAAGGCGCGGGGGCTGACGTGCCTGAAGCGCTGGGGGAGATTGTTTCGGCAGGCACTGGCACCAGCGGCTCGGCGATTGCCAACGGCGGGGTTACCACTGCCGGGACATCTGGCACTACCGGGAAATCAGCCAACAAGACATAGCGGCGTTGGGTGGCAGAACCACAGTTGGCACGCACCAGCACCGTCACCACGGGTTCGTCCACACTGACAGCGGATTCGATGCGAACCAGCGATTGCCCGCCGCCGTCGCGTCCTGGCGTTACGCTGACCCGTGGCGCGGCGATTGGTACATCGGCGTGGAAAACTTCAGCCCGAATGCAGGCGGCGTTTGCCTCTTCACCTTCGCCCGTCTGCACCACGACAGACACATCCAAACCACGACCAATCACAGCCGAACCGCGCAAATCACCCAAAGTGAATGCGTGCACTCCCACCAGGGCCTGGCTGAAAAAAACTGTGAAGGCGAAAATCGCCTGACTGACTCTGCTCTTCAAGACAGCTGTTCCTCAATGTCTGGGGCCACCACTTGTCTGCCCGGCTGTTCCAATTCGGTCGAACTCCCGGTTCCAAGCGGCAGTCGCTCCCCTACCTGCAAACAGGCGACAGCATACCTTCTAACCGGCTTAAATTTGCAATTTGAAACACTTTGTGGTGTGACTGGTGTAAAAATTACCGTGTTTTGCACCACTTTCAAGGCTCCCGATGTGCCAACTTCTTGGAATGAACAGCCATTTGCCGGCCAGCCTGACACTGAGCTTCACCGGCTTCGCACAACGGGGCGGCGGCACCGACCACCATGGCGACGGCTGGGGTATTGCATTTTTTGAAAGTGATGACTGCACGCCTGGCAAAGGCGTTCGACATTTTGTCGACAAGCACAGCGCCGCCAGTTCACCCATGGCACACATGTTGCGGGACTACCCCATCAAAAGCCACAACGTGGTGGCGCATGTGCGCAAAGCCACAGTGGGCCAGGTGAAGTTGGAAAACACCCATCCGTTTGTAAGGGAACTATGGGGGCGCTATTGGGTATTTGCGCACAATGGTGATTTGAAAAACTACACCCCCAAACTGCACAGCAGTTTCCGGCCAGTGGGCACCACCGACAGCGAATTGGCCTTTTGCTGGATCATGCAGGAGTTGGCCAAGTCCCATGTGGATGTGCCCACGGTGGACGAACTCACCCGCACATTGCAAGAGCTGATTCCCCAAATTTCAAGCCACGGCACCTTCAACTTCTTGCTCAGCAACGGACAAGCCTTGTGGGCCCATGCCACCACCAAGCTTTGCTATGTGCTCCGCGCCCATCCCTTCAATTCGGTGCACCTCAAAGATGAGGATGTGGTGGTGAATCTGGCAAGCTTGAATTGCCCAGAAGACAAACTGGCCATCGTGGTCACCGAGCCGCTGACCACCGACGAAGACTGGCAACCCGTCTCGCCGGGCCAGCTCAAAGTGTTTGTTGATGGCACCCTGGCCAGTTGCAGTTGCCAATGCGCAGCCCCCCCACGACCAGCACCCATCACGGACCCGTTGGCACCGGTTCCAGTGGTCGCAGAAGGGCCGGCGCCTCAGTGCGTTGAGGCCTGTGCCGCTTCGAGTGCCTGCAAAAACATTTGCGCCACATCACAGCCGGTCTGATCGGTGATTTCCTGAAAACAGGTGGGGCTGGTGACGTTGATTTCGGTCAGCGAGTCTCCGATCACATCCAGCCCTATCAGCAACAAACCCCGCTTGGCGAGCACCGGGCCGATGGTCTGAGCAATCTCGCAGTCACGAGCCGTGAGCGGCTGGGCCACCCCCTTACCACCGGCTGCCAGGTTACCGCGCACTTCACCCCCTTGCGGAATGCGTGCTAACGCAAACGGCACCGGCTCGCCACCAATCACCAGAATGCGTTTGTCGCCTTCCGAGATGGCCGGTAAAAACTTTTGCACCATCACGCTTTGGGCACCGTCCTGGTTCAGGGTTTCAATGATGCCGCCGAGATTGAGCCCGTCTTCTTTGACACGAAAGATGCCCATGCCACCCATGCCATCCAGTGGCTTGAGGATGATGTCGTGGTGCTCCGCGTGAAAGCGTTTGATGTCGCGGGCATCGCGCGTCACCAACGTTGGCCCAATGAACTGGGGCCACTCCAAAATGGCCAGTTTTTCGGGATGATCACGCAGTGCGCGCGGTTTGTTGAAGACCTTGGCGCCTTCCCGTTCGGCTTGCTCCAACAGGTGGGTGGCGTAAAAGAATTCAGAGTCAAAGGGCGGGTCTTTGCGCATCACCACCGCATCAAAATCTTTGAGGGCTTGCGCTCGCTCGCTGGGTGCCTGCGGCTCTGCCGTAAACCAAGCCGGGCTGGTGCCTGTAAGGGTGATATCCCGCACGAACGCAGTGACCGATTCACCCCGTTGCCAGCGAATGTCCTTGGGCTCGCAGGTGCTCAGCCGATGACCACGCCGCTGCGCTTCGCGCATCATGGCAAAAGTGGTGTCCTTATAAATCTTGAACGATTCAAGCGGATCAGCAACAAACAGCAGATGCATGGGAAACAGCCTATCGAGTAAAGACGCAGGCGTTGATTCTCGCCGAGCTAAGCCGGATTCCCCGGCCAACAAGCATCAATCGGGATTTCAAATCTCGATCTTTGACCCCAACTCCACCACCGAATTGCTCGGCAAATTCAGGAAGTCGGCCGCACCGCTGGCGTTCAGGTGCATCTGCGCAAACAGTTTTTCGCGCCAGGGCGCCATGCCCCCGCCCAGCGTGGGCGCGATGGTGTCGCGGCTGAGGAAATAGCTGGTGGTCATGGGCTCCAACACAAACCCAAAACGGGTGGTCAGGCTCAGCGCCCGTGGCAAATCGGGGTCGTTCTTGAAGCCATAGTTCACCACCACTTGCCAGCAGTCATGGCCCAGCGGTTCAATTTCCAGGCGCTTTTCCATGCCAATCCATGGAATCTCGTGGTTGACCACAGTCACAAACAAGTTCACGTCGTGCAGCACCTTGTTGTGCTTGAGGTTGTGCAGCATGGCATTGGGCACCGTGCCGGTTGCCGCGGTCAAAAACACGGCTGTGCCTGGGACTCGGGCCGGTGGGCTGATGAACACCGACTCAAGGAAACTGTTCAAGTCAATTGCATCGGCCTGCAATTTCTTGTTCATCAGGCGCCTGCCGTCTTTCCAGGTCATCATGATGGTGAACACCCCTGCAGCGATCATCAACGGGAACCAGCCGCCTTCAAACAACTTGAGAAGGTTGGAGCTGAAAAACGCCAGATCCACAACGAAAAACAAGGAGGTGGCAGCCACACACAACGGCAGTGGGTAATGCCAAGCGTAACGAATCACAAAGAAGGTAAGCACCGTGGTAATCAGCATGTCCAGAGTGACCGCAATGCCATAAGCCGCGGCCAGATTGCTGGACGACTTGAACAGCATCACCGCCAAGACAATCGCCACGAACAGTCCCCAGTTAACGAAAGGCATGAAGATCTGACCCGTCTCTTTCACATTGGTGTGCCAGATCTGGAAACGGGGCAAGTAACCGAGCTGAATCACCTGTTTGGTCACTGAAAACGCGCCGGTGATCAAGGCCTGCGACGCAATCACGGTGGCCAAAGTGGCCAGCCCCACCAAGGGAAGCAACGCCCAGTCAGGGGCCATATTGAAAAACGGGTTTTTCACGGCGGTGGGGTCACTCAACAACAGCGCACCTTGGCCAAAATAATTCATGGTCAGGCACGGCATGACAATGCAAAACCAGGCCAGTCGAATCGGCTTCTTGCCAAAATGCCCCATGTCTGCATACAGCGCCTCGCCGCCGGTCACACACAACACCACCGCTCCCAAAATGATGAAAGTGACCACGGGGTAAGCCACGATGAAGCCCACCGCATAGTGTGGACTCATGGCCCATAAGACTTCGGGGTGGTCCACGATGTGGGTCACTCCAAGTACCGCGATGGTGGCAAACCAGATCAGGGTGATGGGGCCAAAAAACTTGCCGATGTCGGCAGTGCCCCGCTTCTGCACAAAAAACAGTCCAAACAAAATCACAATGGTCAGCGGAATTACCGCCTTTTTGAAAGTGTGCGACACGACCTCCAAGCCTTCCACCGCGGACAACACCGAAATTGCCGGGGTAATGACACCATCGCCGTAAAACAGGCAGGTGCCAAAAATACCCACCAGCAGCAACACGCGGCGTAATTTGGGGCGGTCTTTGACCGAGGTGGAAGCCAAGGCCAACATGGCGACTAACCCGCCTTCACCATTGTTGTCAGCGCGCAGCACCAGCGTCACATACTTAAGCGAAATGATGACGGTCAGTGTCCAGAAGAAGATGGACAACACACCCAGCACGTTGTCGTGGGTGAACGGCACATGGCCCGATCCAAACACCTCCTTAACGGCATACAGCACACTGGTACCAATGTCGCCATACACCACCCCAATCGCACCCAGGGTAAGCGCTCGCAAAGACGTCTGAGAATGAGCCAGATGCAGCCCCGGCAGCAAAAAGCACCGGGCTCCGTGTCATGAGAAAGCGCTATTTTGCGCTAAAAGCGTTACTCAATACCTTCAGCATCAGGATCGGTGGCTTCCAACTCATAACTGGCCGCCAACATGGCCAGGCGCCCGACCACGCCATACATGTAAAAGCGGTTGGGTACGCTGGCACCAGGCTTGACCCCAGGTTGCGGCAATTGAGCACTGTGTTCAAACGCCAGGGGAACAAACCCTGCGCCGGGTGCGTTCAGGTTTTCATCGATGCCACGCCCTGCATGCACCCGATAGAACCCGCCGACGACGTAGCGGTCCATCATGTAGACCACGGGCTCCGCCACGGCATCATTCACCCGCTCCTGGGTCTGCACGCCCTCTTGAACCATGAAATCATGCGCAGCAATCGGAGTCTTGCGCCCTTTCGAGAGCATCTGCACACGTTCATGCAACAGTTGCATGTCTTTGGCGTCGCGCACCGTGACAAAACCCAATTCGTGTGTGCCGTGGTCTGCCTTGACCACCACAAATGGCTTTTCCTTGATGCCATATTCTTTGTACTTGCGCTTGACCCGCGCCAACACCACATCGACCTGGCTTTGCAGGCACTCCAACCCTCCGGCCTCACTGAGGCTGAGGTTTTCGCAGCGGTCGTGCAACGGATGAATCAGCCAGGGATCTACACCCAGCAGTTTGCCCAGGCGCTTGGACACTTCTTCATAGCAGCGAAAGTGGGTGCTCTTGCGCCGTGTGGGCCAACCGGCGTGCAGCGGTGGCAACAGGTACTGCTCATGAATGTCTTCCAGAATGCCGGGCACACCGGCACTCAGGTCGTTATTGAGCAAAATGGTGC
>DFWT01000114.1:7642-7847 GCA_002381045.1 Rhodoferax sp. UBA4127 | reverse complement strand
CCGTGTACTCGATGATGTCGCCAATGATGCGCATCGACGGCTCAGGCGGGTAGATGTAGGTGTTGCGCACCATGAACTCTTTCAGAATGTCGTTCTGAATGGTGCCCGAAAGCTGGTCTTGTGCCACACCCTGCTCTTCTGCCGAAATCACATAACCCGCCAACACCGGCAACACCGCGCCGTTCATGGTCATGGACACACTGAC
>DFWT01000114.1:396-7590 GCA_002381045.1 Rhodoferax sp. UBA4127 | reverse complement strand
GTCCAAGGGCGCACCGCGTACATGGTGGCTTGCGGGCCTCGCAAATACGGCTCAAAACCCGGCAAGGTATCGGTGTATTTGAGGTTCTTGATATCAGCCGCCGTATACAGCGGCTTAACGCTGATGCCATCGGGCGTTTGCCAGTTCAGGGCGTTGACATCGCCACCAGGTGCCGACTTGGCCGCAGCCTTGTTCCATGCGTCAAGAGTGGCAGACTGAAATTCAGGCGTTTTATTGGTCATGGTGGCAGTCAAATTGGTTGGGCTCAGGCTGATTGAAGCACTGATACGCGGACAACTCAAGAAAGCTTTTGAGTTTACGTTATTTATAATTATTGATGCAAAAAATTCCGCTGACCTTACAATTCCACGCATGGCCGCCCTGTCTTTAGCCCCCCGCGCCCTTTATGAAGAAGTGGCTGAGTTGCTGCGCCAGCGCATTTTCAGCCGTGAACTGGAACCCGGCAGTTGGATTGATGAACTGAAGATTGCACAAGACTTTGGCATCAGCCGCACGCCCTTACGTGAGGCTCTGAAGGTTCTGGCAGCCGAAGGGCTGGTGACCATGAAAGTGCGTCGTGGTGCCTACGTTACTGAAGTCTCCGAGCGCGACTTAGCTGATGTGTACCACCTGCTTGGTCTACTGGAATCAGACGCCGCTGCAGTGGTGGCAAGCACCGGAAGTCAGTCCGAATTGAAAGTCCTTCAGGATTTGCATCAGGAACTGGAACGCGCGGCAGAACCAGAAAAAATTGACCGGGAACGTTTTTTTGAGATCAATGAGCAGTTTCACAAACGCTTGCTGGAAATTGCCAACAACCGCTGGCGCGACCAAATGGTGGGTGACTTGCGCAAAGTGATGAAACTCAACCGGCACAACTCTTTGTTGAAATCCGGGCGCATTCAAGAATCACTCAATGAGCACCGCGCATTGCTGGCCGCTCTCCTTGCAAGGGACAGCGATTTGAGCCGCAAACAGATGCTGGAACATTTTAGGAGCGGCCTAGAAGCGGCAACTTGATTGCTTGACTGCAAGAGGCATTGGCGCGATTGGCCTGCCCGGAGGGGATCGAACCCCCGACCCACAGCTTAGAAGGCTGTTGCTCTATCCAACTGAGCTACGGGCAGAGATCACGANNAAATGGTCGGGGCGAAAGGATTCGAACCTTCGACCCTCTGGTCCCAAACCAGATGCGCTACCAGGCTGCGCTACGCCCCGACCTCGGTATTGTAATGTCTGGAAGGACTAGGATTGACCGGAACCCGTCGAACAGACGGCATCTTTCGTGTACTTTCAGCACCTAAGTCCTGTGCCCAATACACTTGTAAGTCCATGAACACGTCCAGCCAAAACCCGCCTTTACCCTGGCTTCAGGACACACAGGATTTCCCTTCCACCCTACAGACATGGAACAGTGACAGCGATGCGCCAGGCCTGCTGTGTGCGGGTGGAGATTTGGGTGCCGCGCGATTGCAGAGCGCCTATACACGCGGCATCTTTCCATGGTTCAGTGCTGATCAGCCCATTCTTTGGTGGAGCCCAGACCCGCGCATGGTGCTGCATGTGGCGGAATTCCGGGTCAGCAGGTCACTCAAGAAAACCTTGCGGAGGTTTTCCAAATCGTCAAACTGTGAAGTGAGGTTTGATAGCGCGTTCCAGCAGGTGATTGAGGCCTGCGCCAGTGCATCCCGCCATGGTCAGCGCGGTACTTGGATCATGCCGGAAATGGTGGACGCTTACCGGGCGCTTCATTCGAAGGGTCTGGCACACAGCGTAGAAACCTGGGTTTCTGGCAAGCTGGTCGGTGGGCTGTACTGTGTGGCACTTGGCAAAGCGGTGTTTGGCGAATCCATGTTTCATCTGGCCACTGACGCCTCGAAAGTCGCGCTTGCGGCACTGATTGGTTTTTGTCGGCAACATCATCTGCCTCAAATTGATTGTCAACAAAACACCAGACATTTGGCGTCTTTTGGCGGGCGTGAAATATCGCGAGATCAATTCGAAGCACGCATTGCCGGTTTGATACTGGAAACTGCACCACCCTGGGAATTCTCGCGTCTATACTGGAATCACCTGTTTGCCAACCGATAACACGCTGTGACGCACCGGACCACCTTCGCGCCTGAAACCATTCAGTTTTATGCCACCGCCGCTTACCCCTGCAGTTACATGCCGGGCCGGATCGCACGGTCCCAGGTGGCAGTGCCAAGCACCCTGCTGCAGACTCAAACCTACGGGGAATTGATCCATAAAGGATTTCGCCGCAGTGGCGAATTCATTTACCGCCCACACTGTGACCACTGCCAGGCATGCATTTCAATCAGAGTCCCGGTAATCAAGTTTTCACCCACTCGAAGTCAGAGACGGGCATGGCTACGGCACGAAGATCTGGTCACAACGATTACCGAGCCATGTTTTTCGGACGAGCACTTTGCGCTGTACCAACGTTATCAAAAGACCCGCCACACCGGTGGTGGCATGGACCACGATGATGTGGCGCAATACATCGAATTTCTGGTGAACACTCGCGTCAATTCTTGGCTGATTGAATTCCGCGAACCCACAAGCAGCCCCGATGCGGGAAAGCTGCGAATGGTTTCCATCATCGACAAGCTCCCAGATGGTTTTTCGGCGGTTTACACCTTTTTCGAACCGGAGATCAACCGGGCTTACGGCACCTTCAATGTGCTGTGGCAAATCGCTTATGCCAAGTCCTTGGAATTGCCGTTTGTCTACCTGGGTTACTGGATTCAGGACTGTCAGAAAATGGACTACAAGTTGAATTTCAAACCCAACGAACTACTCAGGAGTGGCGTTTGGACACCGTCGAAAAAGAGCCGTCGGCCAATTTTGTAAATTTCATAAAGTAAAATCTTGTCACTCAGGAGGTGGCATGACAAAGGCAGATTCAGGTGCTCACACGGCGCCCACCGTGCAAGTCATTGAGCGGATGTTCAGTTTGATGGATGTGCTAGCAAGCGGTGAAGATGCAGTATCGCTCAAAGAAATCAGCGAAAAGACGGGTTTGCACCCTTCGACTGCCCACCGAATTCTGAACGATTTGGCGACCGGTCGATTTGTAGATCGACCTCAGCCCGGGCACTACCGTTTGGGCATGCGGCTTTTGGAATTGGGCAACGTGGTCAAAAGCCGTCTCAATGTGCGTGACGCTGCACTTGGACCTATGCGTGAACTACACCGCCTAACGCAGCAACCCATTAACTTAAGCCTGCGCCAGGGTGATGAGATCATCTACATCGAACGCGCCTACAGCGAGCGGTCTGGCATGCAGGTGGTACGGGCCATTGGTGGACGGGCCCCCTTGCACTTGACTTCTGTGGGCAAGTTGTTTTTGGCTGCAGACGACATGCAAAGAGTGCGCGCCTACGCGACCCGAACCGGACTGGCTGGACACACCAAAAACAGCCTCACCCAACTCAGTACTCTGGAACGGGAACTGGCCAAAGTACGTCTGGAGGGCCATGCCAATGACAACGAAGAACTGGAACTGGGCGTGCGCTGCATGGCTGCAGGCATCTTGGATGATCAGGGAAAACTAATTGCCGGCTTATCCATCTCTGCACCCGCTGGCAGGCTTGATGAGGCATGGTTGAGCAAGCTCAAGGCAACCGCTCAGGGCATATCAGAAATTCTGGGTTACCAGGCTTGAGAATGGTCCGGATGCCAAATTGGAGTCGGTTGAGGTAGAAGAAAGTTTGGCACCAGAAGAGGCTTCAAGCCAATGCCTTACCCGCTCTGCATCCGCGATTCGAGTCAGCTTACCGACTGAATCCAAAAACACCATGATGAGGCGGCGGCCAGCCACTGTGGTTTGCATCACCAGACAGCGACCCGCTTCAGAGATATAGCCTGTCTTTTGCAAGCCAATGTCCCAAGATGGATTTTTCACCAACCGGTTGGTGGTGTTGAATTGGAGCAAACGATTGCCAACCGGCACCTGGTAGCCCGTTGAGGTAGACAACTCCCGCAGCAGTGGCTGTTGATGGGCTGCGTCCACTAGCTTGACTAGATCTTGAGCACTGGACTGATTGGAACTCGACAAGCCAGTGGGCTCGACATAGCGGGTGTCCTTCATGCCTAAAGTCTGCGCCTTGGCATTCATCAAACGCACAAACTCAGGTAAACCCGCCGGATAAGTGCGCCCCAAGGCATGGGCCGCCCGGTTTTCGCTTGACATGAGTGCCAGATGCAATAAATCTCCCCGGCTGAGTTGGGTTCCCACCCGAAGACGCGAGCTACTGCCCTTTTCGGTGTCCACATCATCCTGGGTAATGGTCACGATCTCGTCCAGCGGCAGATTGGCCTCGGTCAGCACCAGCCCGGTCATTAACTTGGTCAAGGACGCAATGGGAAGAACTGCACCTTCGTTCTTCTTGAAAAGTACCTCATTGGTCTCTTGATCAACCACCAACGCGGCATTTGACTTCAGGCTCAATGCATCGCGAACGTTTCGCAACCCAGCCAAATGGCCATAGGAGGGTGCCGTGGAATCCGCGCTTCGCACAGTGCGGGAGCGTGACAGGGCTACCCCGGTACTTTGACTGCTCCGCTCAAAACTCCGAACCACTCTGCTCTTGGTTAACACAGATCGCTTTTTTGACTTGAGCGACTGCTGCGTTTCGCTCGCGGCCTGGGCTGCAGGCAGCCAAGCACTCACGCTCAGCAGTCCCACTAGGCAAACCAACGCAGCAAATTGCTTGGCAAGAGATGCCTTGCGTAGACCGTTCATGCGGGTTCCGGGGAGATATCACTTTTCATAGTGATAGTTTATGTCCAAAAGCTTTGCATAACAAGTACTTGCAAGACATTCTTAACCTCATTTAGTGCCTTCATCCCTGGGCAGAAACCTTTTCGGCCTTATTCTGGAGTTTGTTCAGAGCACTCATGTAGGCTTTGGCAGAGGCCACAACGATGTCGGGATCTGCACCCACACCGTTGACGATCCTGCCGGTGCTTTGCAAGCGCACCGTAACCTCGCCTTGGCTCTCCGTTGACCCGCTGATGGCATTGACCGAATACAGCACCATTTCTGCACCGCTTTTGACATGCACTTCTATGGCCTTCAAGGATGCATCCACCGGACCATTGCCGTTGGCAGTACCACTGACCTCCCGGCCTCCAATTGTCATGACCACAGTGGCCTCAGGCAATTCGCCGGTTTCGCTGTGCTGGGCCAGCGACACAAAGCCGAAGTGATCATGGCTTTGAACCACGCTTTCTTCGCTCACCAAAGCCAAGATATCTTCGTCAAAGATCTCACTTTTACGATCGGCAAGCTCTTTGAACTTTGCAAAAGCAGTGTTAATGTCAGCCTCGCTGTCCATTTGCACGCCCAATTCCTGCAAACGTTGCTTGAAGGCATTGCGACCACTCAGTTTGCCCATGACGATTTTGTTTGCCGACCAGCCCACGTCTTCGGCGCGCATGATCTCGTAGGTATCACGCGCCTTCATCATGCCGTCTTGATGAATACCTGAGGCATGCGCGAAGGCATTGGCTCCCACAATGGCTTTGTTGGGCTGCACCACAAAACCAGTGGTCTGGCTGACCATGCGGCTGGCAGCCAGAATCTGTGATGCATCCACACCCAATTCCATGTCAAAGTAGTCTTTGCGGGTACGCACCGCCATCACGACTTCTTCCAGACTGCAATTCCCAGCGCGCTCGCCTAATCCATTGATGGTGCATTCAATCTGGCGTGCGCCACCGATCTTGACACCCGCCAGCGAATTGGCGACAGCCATGCCCAAATCGTTGTGGCAATGCACAGACCAAATCGCCTTATCTGAATTGGGCACCCGTTCACGCAAAGTTTTGATGAAATTGCCATAGAGCTCCGGGATGGCATAACCCACGGTATCAGGGACATTGATGGTGGTTGCACCTTCCTTGATCGCCGCCTCGATAACCCGACACAAGAAATCTTCTTCACTGCGGTAGGCATCTTCGGCGCTAAATTCAATGTCGGCCACGCGGTTGCGGGCAAACCTCACGGCCTGTTTGGCCTGCTCCAGCACCTGCTCGGGGGTCATGCGCAGCTTTTTCTCCATATGCACTGGCGATGTCGCAATGAAGGTATGGATGCGTGCCCGAGCCGCGTTCTGCAGCGCATCAGCAGCCAAAGTGATATCCCGGTCATTGGCCCTTGACAACGAACAGACAGTGGAGTCCTTGATCGTGTTGGCGATTGCCTTGATCGCTTCAAAGTCGCCATTGGAGCTGGCAGCAAAGCCCGCCTCAATCACATCGACTTTCAGGCGTTCGAGCTGGCGGGCGATACGCAGTTTTTCGTCACGCGTCATGGATGCGCCAGGTGATTGCTCACCGTCCCGCAAGGTCGTATCAAAAATAACCAATTTGTCTGCCATATCGTTTCTCCAGGGTTTACAACTGCCATTTTTCCGCCTCAGCCAACAAAAAAGCCCGTAGCGGATGCTTACGGGCTTTTGAGGTTGATGCGATCAAGCGCTACCGACTCCGCCCGTTGGACGTTAGCTTTAGCGCCAGTGAAATTTGATGCATGGACTCAATATAACACAGGATATTTTGCCGTGATGCCGATCAACGAAACACCGCTGCTGCCCTATTTGTGCAGGCCACGCTCTTCCGGTTCTTCCGTCGACGTACTGATCACGCTGGTTGGGATACCCTTGGTTTTGCGCCAAAAATACACNNGCATAGCCACTCAAGCCGTACAACACAAACACGCCAAACATCACGATGGGCGGATCAATGTTGATGACCGCAATGCCCATGGCGATCAGCACGATTACCACAAAGGGCACGCTGCGTTTCATTTGCACGTCTTTGAAGCTGTAGAAAGGGACATTAGTGACCATCGTCAAACCGGCATACAGCGACACTGCAAACATGGGCCAAGCCCAGCGCGCACCGTCATGGCCCAAATCGGTGGCAACCCAAATAAACCCCGCGACCAATGCCGCTGNNTGCAGGCGACGGCAAACCTTGAAAGTAACGCTTGTCCACCACCGCTGTATTGACATTGAATCGCGCCAGTCTGAGCGCTGCGCAGGCACAGTAGACAAATGCAGCAATCCAGCCCCAACGACCCAGGCCTTTCAGCGCCCAGACATAGGCAATCAAGGCCGGAGCGGCGCCAAATGACACCATGTCAGACAAGGAGTCCATTTGCTCACCAAATGCACTTTGGGT
>DFWT01000114.1:0-322 GCA_002381045.1 Rhodoferax sp. UBA4127 | reverse complement strand
TGGGCAGGATATAGATGCCCTTGCGGCGCTTTTTGGGCAGAGCGTCCGCATCCAGTTCGGTGTCGTGATTAGTCAAATCGTCCATATGGTGCAAGTAATGTGCTGACCATAATAGCAAAGGCCACCGAAGTGGCCTCTGAATGGCAGATAACCTAGATCAATTGCGGGTTTGATCCACCAACTTGTTTTTAGCGATCCAGGGCATCATGGCACGGAGTTGTGCACCAACCACCTCGATTTGGTGGTCAGCCGTGTTGCGACGACGGGCAGTCATGCTTGGGTAATTCAAGCGACCTTCCTGGATGAACATTTTGGCGTAATC
>DFWT01000183.1:19448-19679 GCA_002381045.1 Rhodoferax sp. UBA4127 | reverse complement strand
TCGAGGCCTACAACCTGCCGCAAGGGGTGATCACGCACTTGTTTCGCGACATCGCTGCGGGCAAGCCTGGCACCCTGACCCATGTGGGCTTGGATACCTTTGTCGACCCGCGCCACGGGGGCGGAAAAATCAATGCCTGCACCACCGAAGACATCGTGCGCTTGATGCAAATCGATGGCAAAGACTACCTGCTTTACAAAGCGTTCCCTATCAACGTCGGCATCATTCGCG
>DFWT01000183.1:7876-19412 GCA_002381045.1 Rhodoferax sp. UBA4127 | reverse complement strand
AGGTGCCTGGCGTGCTGGTCGATGCCGTGGTGGTGGCCACCGACCCGGCGCACCACATGCAAACTTTCATTGAGGCCTATAACCCGGCCTACTCGGGCGAGATCCGGGTGCCCATGGATCAGATCGAGCCGATGGATTTAACCGAGCGCAAGGTCATTGCCCGCCGCGCAGCGTTAGAGCTCAAACCCAATAGCGTGGTGAACCTAGGCATTGGAATGCCCGAAGGGGTGGCCACCGTGGCAGCGGAAGAAAAGATTTTTGATTTGCTCACACTCACCGCCGAGCCCGGTGTGATTGGTGGTATCCCGGCTGGTGGCTTGAGCTTTGGTGCCGCNNGGCGGCTTCATCAACATCAGCCAGAACGCCAAAAAAGTGGTGTTTGTGGGCACCTTCACCGCCGGTGGTTTACAGCTCAGCATGGCAAACGGAAAACTACAGATTGACTGCGAAGGCAGCCAGCGCAAGTTTGTCAAACAGGTGGAGCACCGCACCTTCAGCGCGCAAGAGTCCCGCCGGCGGGGCCAGCAGGTGCTGTACGTGACTGAGCGTTGCGTGTTTCAGCTGACAGGCACCGCGAGCAAACCCCGGCTGGAATTGATCGAGATGGCCCCAGGCGTGGATTTGCAGCGCGATGTGCTCGATCAAATGGCTTTTGCGCCACTGATCAGCCCGCACCTGAAGCCCATGGAAGCGGCCTTGTTCCGGGCGGAACCCATGGGCTTGCGTGAGCGATTACTGGCCACACCGCTGGCCAAACGGCTGGATCTGGACTTGGCCCACCACCTGCTGTTCATCAATTTTGAAGGACTGGCCGTCGACAGCATGGAAGACATTAACGCCATCGAAACCGAGGTCAGCACGCTGCTGGCACCATTGAAGGAACGGGTGGCGGTGGTGGTCAACTACGACCGTTTCATCATTGCGCCCTCGCTGCTGGATGCCTACACGCACATGGTGCAGCGCCTGAAACAACGCTTTTACACCCGGGTNNCCGGGCTGCAAAAACCTAGGAGGCTTGGCGCGCCGCGTTCAGCAGGTCACGGGTGCGCATCGCCTCAAGGCGTGCAGCCTGGGCAAAGTCAGTACCGCTTGACGCATACAGCACCGCCCGCGATGAGTTGACGATGATCGACCCCGGATGGCGCCAACCCGCCTTAACGGTGGCCAGCGCATCACCGCCCTGCGCACCCACCCCTGGGATCAGCAGCGGCAGCGTCGACGCCAGTGCGCGCACCCGTTCGATCTCGGCCGGGTAGGTCGCACCTACCACCAGCCCAAGTTGGCCATTCAGGTTCCACGGCCCCTGGGCCAGGTGCGCAATGTGTTCGTACAACAACGGTTGCCCGGCCACATTCATCAAGCGTTGGTTCTGGAAATCATCGCCGCCCGGGTTGGAGGTGCGGCAAAGCAAAAAAGCCCCTTTGCCCGGGTACTTCAAATACGGCTGCACCGAATCAAAACCCATGAAAGGCGACAGAGTCACAGCGTCGGCACCGTAGCGCTCAAAGGCCTCGCGGGCGTATTGCTCGGCGGTGCTGCCAATGTCGCCGCGCTTGGCATCCAGAATCACCGGCACATGGGGCGCCGCCCAGCGCATATGGGCCATCAAACGTTCCAGTTGGTCTTCGGCCCGGTTGGCGGCAAAGTAGGCAATTTGTGGCTTGAAGGCGATCACCAGGTCGGCCGTGGCATCCACGATGGCCGCACAAAAGTCGTAAATCTTGCTGGCGTCGCCTTTGAGTGCGATGGGGAATTTGGCCGGCTCGGGGTCCAGGCCCACACACAACATCGACCCGTTTTGGCGCTCGGCCTGCTGAAGTTTTTCTAGAAATGTCATGCAGGCATTGTAGAAAGCCCGTGTTTTGGACAGATCTGCCTCCGGCGCGAGTTGGACACCAGCCCATGGTGCCGGGCTGCCTTTAAGCAATTCTTCAGCATCTGCTAAGGCGCAGTTAATGGCCAGGTGCGATGCTTCATGCCATTGAAACATTGCCCAGGAGGCACCCATGAACCAAGACCTTTTCAACTTCATCCGCAACTACCTGACCGCTGCGTTTGCCGCATTGCTGTTCACCGGCACCTTCGCCTTTCTGGCGCTGCCGCATGATCTGGGAAACCACCCTGAACACACCTATAGCGCCTTGTTCCCCTTGGTTGCGGTGGATATGCCAGCGCACATCTAAGCAATGCCTTCGGGAGGCCCTAAACTGGCCCGGTGCTTGCTTAGATTTTGTTTTGACGACCCGACTGAACCATGCGCCCCATCACTTTTCCCGACGATACCGAAGACAATCCCCAAAGCGAGGCAGAGCGGGCACAAGCTGCAGCACGTAGTACCTGGGTCAGTGTGGCGGTCAACATCTTGCTGTCGGTGTCCCAGATCGTGGCCGGCGTGTTGTCCAAATCCCAAGGTTTGATTGCCGACGGCATCCATTCGCTGTCGGATTTGATCGGCGATTTTGTGGTGCTGTTGGCCGGCCATCACAGCCAAAAGGGCGCTGATGCAGATCACCCCTACGGCCACCAACGCTTTGAAAACGCCGCCTCACTGGTGTTGGGCATGCTCCTGTTAGCCGTGGGCATGGGCATGTTGTGGTCGGCAGCCAGCAAGCTGCAAAGTCCTGCCTCCATTGCCACAGTGCATATCAGCGCATTGTGGGTGGCAGGTGGCGCGCTGATCGCCAAAGAGCTGTTGTTTCGCTACATGCTGGCCGTGGCCAAACGCGTCAAAAGCAGCATGCTGGTGGCCAATGCCTGGCATGCCCGCTCAGATGCTGCATCGTCCCTGGTGGTGGGCGTGGGCATCATCGGCAACCTGATGGGTTACCCGATTCTTGACCCGATTGCCGCCGCCCTGGTGGGCTTCATGGTGACCAAAATGGGTTGGGGCTTTGCCTGGGATGCACTACACGACCTGATGGACCGCTCGGCCGATGACGCCGAAGTCCAGGCCATCCGCCAGACGCTGGTTGAAACCCCTGGCATCAGCAGCGTGCACGACCTGCGCACCCGAAAGATGGGCGACATGATNNCGCCACCGGGTGCTGAACCTGATGACCCATGTGGACCCCTACCGCCGGCCGGATCTGGACCACGCACCCGTCGTGACCCGCACTCCGGCTTAGCTGCTCAGTTTGGACGAGTGCCTGACCAAGGTTCGCAACAAGCTGCCTCGATGCACGGCGCGGCGACTGAGTCAGGTGCATGCGGTTTTGGGGTGCAATCACGCGCGGGGTTGCACATCAGCACGCAACGGTATGTAGACGCACGCCTTCCACCCCAAAGCCCGGTCACCTGACCCAATCACCACGCCTTGAGGGCGTTTGAAGCNNACCTGACCCAATCACCACGCCTCAACAGTTATCGAAGCTGGGCAGAAACACAAGACATCCGGGAGTCTGGGCGGCAAAGTGGTCTGCGCAGGTCAAGGAGGGGCCCGCGCAGCGGGCGGGGCTGAAGTCCGGGGCTCCGAGCCTGCCAGTGCAGGCTTGGACAGATTGAAGAGCCGTAACCTCTGGCTGAGGCGCGTCCACGGAGCAGAGCGCTTTGCCGCCTGGACTCCCAGACGACAAGGATAAATTTGCACCGGTATTGATAGCTGCTAGCGCATGCCAGACAGTAGCTCCCACTTGTTTTCTCTCGCATCCATCACAGTGACAGCGTTGAGGCAGGGTGATTGGGTCAGGCGACCGGGCTTTGGGGCCAAAGGCGCGTGCCGACAGCGTTTGGAGAATCCCAGCGTCACCTCGCGCGTGATTTGGTCCCANNGTCCCAAAACCGCATGCGCCTGGCACGGTCGCTCTGCCGGAGGTGGTCACCCTACCAAAGGTGGTGGTTCTGCCGGAAGTTGTGGCTATGCCTAGGGCAGTGGCCCCGCCGGGCCTAGTGGTTTTCTAAGGGCTCACATCACCCTGACTCAAACCCGTCTCGCCCCGCACCACTGCCATGGCCAGTTGCAAATCGGCCCAGGCCTTGGCTTTTTCTTGCGGGTTGCCCAGCAAATAGTCTGGCGGGTAAGTCACCACCACCGGCACACCAGCAAACTGCCAGACGCGCCCGCGCAGTTTGCCCAGCGGCAGCTTGACCTGCTCGGGCGGCATTTCGCTCAGGAGCAATTGCATGGCAAAGCGGCCCATGGTCACGATCACCTTGGGCTGCACCAGCGCAATTTCGCGGCGTAAATAAGCCGCGCAGGCCGTCAACTCGGAGGCCACTGGCGCGCGCACCCGGGCTGGGCGGCACTTGAGGACGTTGGTCAGGTAGGCCCGGTTGGCCGGTGATTGCGGCGTGGGTTCAGCAACTGGCGCACCGTCTGCCACCGGCGGATTCGGAAAACGCTGAGCACCTACCGCGCGCAGCATCTTGTCAAGCAGTTGCCCCGACTCGCCGGCGAAGGGCTGACCCAAGCGCTCCTGCAACTCATCGGGTGGCTCGCCCACCACCATCCAGTCACACGGCAAGGCCTCTGCGGGAGCCGCCAGCACCGGCGCGCGTCGACCCTGGCACATGGCACAGGCCTGGCAATTACTCACCGCTTGATGCAGTTCTGGCCAGGTCATGGGTGCCAGGCCAGAGGGCAAGGCGCTCGCAGCCCGGGGTGATCGGGTCAACACACTGAAATGCTCACCAGGCGCCAACTCGGTAGGCTCGGGCTGGGCCTGCTCCGACAACGGCTTAGCGGGTGAGGCAGCCACAGGCGCGGTTGTTGATTTTGAAAGCTTTGACCCTGTAACCCATGTTAAATCTGGGCTAACAGCTATTGTCTGTGTAGCAACCGACACCGATTCCAGTTCGATTGGCTCAGCGGGCAACCACACCCGCACACCCATCTCTTGCAGCATGGCGCGTTGTCGGGTGTCTAGGTGCAGGCTCATGGAGGAATTGTCAGGTCAAACCGCGTTGACCAGCTTCAGGCTCATCACCACCGCATCTTCGCGCTGGCCGTTCTCAGCCGGGTAATAGTTGCGCCGGGTACCGACCAAACGGTAGCCGTGGGCTTTGTACACATGCACCGCGCGGGTGTTGCTGGCGCGGGCCTCCAGCCACAACCATTGCGCGCCCTGCCCGCGCGCCCACAGAGCCAAGGCGTCCAGCATTACTTGCGCCCAACCCTGGCGCTGGTACTCAGGGGCCACCACCAGGTTGAGCAAATGCACCTCGTCCACGCCCTTCATGGCCACGAAGTAACCCAACATCAACTCACCCGCCATCAGCCGTTGCGCCTGGTAGCCCGCGCCCAGACAATCGGCAAAGTGGCGCCGTTGCCAGGGGTGCGGGTAGGCACGCTGTTCAAGCGCGGCGACGGCGTCTAGGTGCTGGTCGAGCATGGGCTCAAAGTGCACCTCGACTTGGGCTGCGCCCGAACCCGTGGCCTGGTGCAGCGCTGGCGACACCGTGGCGCTCATGCCAATTTGGCTCCGCCCGCGCCGGCCAAGGCCAGTTTGGCCGCTTCACGCTCGGCCGTGGTCTGAGCCACTTTGTCGCGAATGTAGGTGGGCAGCGCCAATTCCGGGCGAACCGCCAAACCCGTTGCCAGCAAGGCCGGGGCCAGGCGCAGCATGGCGGTGGCGGTGGGCAGGGCTGGCACCTGACGCTGCTGGCCCACTGGCAATCGGGCACCGTAGGCGGCAAACACATTGCCGGCCAGCACATCGTTCACATCAGCTTCCAAGGCTTCAGGAGAAATCAGGCTGTAGCCCTTATAAATAGACCACTGGTTAATATCAAAAAAATAGCTAGCGGCATAGACCTGGTCCATGCGCGCGTCCAGCATGGCCGTCACTGCCAAGGCATCAGGAGCACCAAGCTGCGAGCGCGCATCTTCGGCCACGGCCAGCAGCGTGTCCACCGGCAGCACGGTGATGCCCGCGCCAAACGCCAGGCCCTGCGCCACAGAGCAGGCGGTGCGCAGCCCGGTGAAGGAACCCGGACCGGCACCAAACAGCACCGCATCCAGCGCCTCAAAACGCAGATCAGCCAAAGCCATTAAGCGCTGAATTTCAGGAATCAAATGGCTTGACGCCAGCGCACCACCGGCGGCGTGGTGCTGCCAAACTGTGGCCGCAGCACCAGCGCCGCGCTGCAGCGCTATCGACATCCATTCAGTGCTGGTGTCCAGCGCCAGCAGGTTCATGGTGCGGCTCCTGGCCAGGCCTTGGAGTTGCAAAAAAATTTATAAGACAAATCAGCCTCCAGCCCTTATTTAATCTGCGTTAACAGCTTTTAATTGCATAGCAGATGGAGCACTGGCGCGCACACCAAACAAAATGCCTGCGGTGACCAAAGCCAAGCCGGTGGCCAGATTCCAGCGCAGCGGCTCGCCCAGCAGCCACACCGACCCCAGCGCCGACAGGCCCGGCACCAGCGCGGTGATCATGGTGGAGCGCACCGGGCCAAAGTGGCGAATCATCTGCGTGAAGGTAATGCCTGAAATGACCACCGAGCCCCAGCCCTGAAACGCGGCCTGAAACAGCAAGCTGCCCCAGGGCGCATTGAACACCTGACCCGGCAACACACCAGTCAACACCAGCAGCGTGTAGGTCGGCACAAACGTGACGAAGGCAAAAGTGGTGATGGCAATGGTGGCCTGCACTGCATCCAGCCCATGGTGGCGGGCCAGCACGCTGTAAGTGGCCCAGCACATCGCACCGGCCATGAACAACACGTCACCCAACCAGACCTGCCCGCCGTCAAAAGCACGCAGCAGGCTTAAGCCACCCACCAGCAAATCGCCCAACACGATCAGCCCCAGGCCCAAAGCGCGCAGTGGCGTGATGCGATCGCCCAGCAACCGCAGCGCCAGCAAGGCGGTCCATAAAGGCAGGCTACCGGGCAGCAGCACCGAGGCATGCAAGGCCGGCGCATACGCAAACCCGCTGTAGGCCAGCAAGGCATACAGCAGGCCACCAAAAAATCCGACGCTGATCGTGGTGCGGGCGGGCAGAGGCGAAAGCCCCAGCCACGAGGCGTCCATCACCCCGCGTGCACGGTCTTGCCGCACCAGGTAAGCGCCCCAAGGCAGCAGCACCATGCTGGCGCCCACAATGCGGCAAAAGGCGATGTCCAGCGGTGTCAGCAAGCCGCCGCGCGCCGGGTCGGCCGAAGCCCGGGCAATCAAAATGAACGAGGTCCAGATCAGCACCGTGATGGCGGCGGCCACCAAGCCCAAGGTACGCGGCGAAAAACGGCTCAAAAAGGAATGGAAAGTTGGCATCAACGGATTATCCGTGGCCCGCTCATGTGACGCAGCCGCCGATAATCCGGGTATGCGTTTTCACATGCCAGATCCATCAAGGTTCAAACGACTTTTAGCTCCGGTGCTCGCATCCTGTGCCATTCTGGCCGGGTCGGTTGGCGCGCAAACCTTGCCACCAGAAGTGCAAACCGCATTGGTCCGAGCCAAGATTCCGCTGGACGTGGTCAGCCTGCTGGTCACCTCGGTCGACAGCAAGGCACCGGCCCGCCTGAGCCACAGGGCAGATGCGCCGATGAACCCGGCATCGGTCATGAAGCTGCTGACCACCTATGCCGCGCTGGACCTGCTCGGCCCCGCCTATGTGTGGCGCACGCCGGTCTGGCTGGATGGCCCGGTGGTAGACGGCACGCTGCAGGGCAACCTGGTGATCCAGGGTCAGGGCGACCCCAAACTGGTGCTGGAGCGCCTATGGTTGCTGCTGCGCAGGGTCCAAAGCCTGGGCGTGCAGCGCATTGCCGGCCACATCGTGCTGGATCGCCATGCCTTCGAAGTGCCCAATGGCGACCCAGCTGACTTTGACGGCGAACCCCTGCGCCCCTACAACGCCCGGCCGGACGCCTTGCTGCTGAACTACAAAGCCTTGGTTCTGACCTTCACGCCCGACCCTGTGGGCAGCAGCGCCCGGGTGCAACTTGACCCGCCGATGGACGGCGTGCAACGGCCCGCGCAGGTGCCAATGTCCAACGCGGATTGCAGCGACTACCGGGCCAGCCTGAAAGCCGATTTTTCCAACCCCAAGATGATCACCATGGCTGGCAGCTACCCCAGCACCTGCAGTGAAAAAGTCTGGTCAGTGGCATACATCGACCCGACCAACTACAACGCCCGGGCGATTGCTGGCCTGTGGCAGAGCATGGGCGGCCAACTCACTGGCAAGGTTCTGGATGGCGCTGCGCCTTTGACACCACCCACGTTCGAGGTGGCGTCACCCACCTTGGCCGAGGTGATCCGCGAAATCAACAAATTCAGCAACAACGTGATGGCGCAGCAGCTGTTTCTGACTTTGGGTCTGCCAGACATGGGTACGGCTCTGCCCAGCCGCGCAGCGCTCATCGGCACAGCCACCTCTGAATCAGCCCGCAAAACACTCAGACAGTGGTGGCAACGTCGCATCCATCCGCAAGAGGTGCCGATCATCGACAACGGCTCTGGCCTGTCGCGCCAGACCCGCATCAGCGCCCAGCAACTGGCCCAACTGCTGCAATTGGCCTGGGCTTCCGCAGTGATGCCGGAGTTGCTGGCATCCCTGCCGGTGGTGGGGCTGGACGGCACCTTGAAGCGCAGCAAAGCAGGGATGGCCAGCGCCCACCTGAAAACCGGCAGCCTGCGCGATGTGACTGCCCTGGCCGGTGTTGTGCATGCCAGTTCAGGCAGACGTTTTGTACTGGTAGCCATGGTCAACCACGCGAATTCAGGCGCGGCCAGGCCTGCGCTTGATGCTTTGATTGACTGGGTGGCCCGGGATGAGCCGGGCAAGTGACAATCACGACCTATGCCCCCATTTGCCAGATGTGCCGACCTGCTAGCACCACTGGAGGCGGCACCCCATTGAACTTTGACCATGAATTTGACTGACCTGATCGGCTCTCTCGCCGCCGTCCTGACCACGGCAAGCTTTTTGCCACAAGCCTGGCACACGTTTCAAACCAAAGATGTCAGCGGCATCTCTCTGGGCATGTACAGCGTGTTCACCGTCGGCGTGGCCATGTGGCTGGTCTACGGCCTGCTGCTTCAAGCCTGGCCAGTGGTGATAGCCAATTGCATTACTCTGGCACTGGCCAGCGCGATTTTGGTGATGAAGTTGCGGTATAGGTGAGCAAACTCTAGCGAAACCACGGGTTTCCCCGACTCGCACGACACCCACTTATCTCCTAACATGGGCAAAAAGTACGGGCGTTCTATTTAACTATCTGGAGACAGTGAATGAGGCAATTCAAGATTCTTGGGACAGCGCTGGCATCGGCGCTATTGGTCGCGGCTTGCGGTGGCGGTGG
Organism: Rhodoferax sp. UBA4127; assembly: GCA_002381045.1. Taxonomy (GTDB): domain Bacteria; phylum Pseudomonadota; class Gammaproteobacteria; order Burkholderiales; family Burkholderiaceae_C; genus Rhodoferax. The sequence goes on along the minus strand of DFWT01000183.1, from coordinate 10,163 downwards.
GGACTCCGTGCTGTTAACCGGTGNNCTGGCGGCTAACTCACCAGTGCCCATTCTTGCTTTCACGGCCGCTGGTTTTAGCGCTAGGCTGGATTCCAGCGCGTCTGGCCAAGGCCTCAAGCTGATCGCTGGCACACCCAAATGCGGCGTGGACGTCCGTTACATCCAGTACGGCACCGTCGGCGGCAAGGGTGAGGCAACTGACGCATCAGGCGCTCTCATGCTGCCTACGGGTACCGATCCTGCTTGCACTGGCGCACGCCCGATTGTTCTGTATGCCCACGGCACCAACATTTCCAAAAGCTACAACCTGGCCGATGTGGCCAACCCGAACAACCCAGCGGCCAGCGAATCTGGCCTGCTAATGGCCATGTACGCGGCGCAAGGGTTCATCGTGGTGGCACCCAACTACGCCGGCTATGACACCTCGCGCTTGGGCTACCACCCTTATGTCAATGCCACTCAACAGGCAGCGGACATGATTGACGCTTTGACAGCAGCTAAATCCGGTTTGCCAGCGGGCATTACTGCCAGCACCAAGCTGTTTGTGACCGGGTATTCTCAAGGTGGCTTTGTGGCCATGGCAACACAACGTGCCTTGCAGCTTGCCGGCACACCGGTTACTGCATCCGCACCCATGTCTGGGCCATATGCCTTGGCCGCCTATCTGGACGCCATCTTCTACGGCAATGTGGCACTCGGTTCAACGGCATTTGCACCGCTGGCGACCAGCAGCTTCCAAAATGCCTATGGCAACATTTACACCACACCAGCCGACATCTATGAAACTGCCTACGCCACCGGCATCGATTCACTGGTTCCTGGACCTTACGATTTCACAACGGTCTACAGCAGCGGCAAACTGCCACAAACCGCTTTGTTTAGCAGCACGCCACCAGCGGCTCCGTTCGCTGGCATCACACCTCCAACAAATACCGGAAATCCTGCGGGCACAACCGACCCCCTGTTTGCACTCGGCTTTGGCACCAGCAATCTGATCAAAAACAGCGCCCGCCTGGCTTACTTGTCTGATGCAATCGCCAACCCTGACGGCGCTGTACCCACGCCATCCACGGCCATGCCAGCAACAAATCCGGTGAACGCCATCCGCGTTGCCGCAAAGGCGAATGACTTGCGCAGTGGTTGGACGGGACCAGCAACACCTACTCTGCTATGTGGCGGAAATGGTGACCCCACCGTCTTTTACAGTGTCAACACCCAATTGATGGCGACGATCTGGGCTGCAAAAGTGACAGCAGGTTTGGTCACCGTACTTGATGTGGACTCAGCAGCAGGGACCCCAGGTCTAACAAACCCCTTCTATGCCGCCAAGGCGGGTTTTGCGCAGCAAAAAGCAACTGTTGCCGCCGCGGCAGGTCCCAACGCAGCCACCGCCGTGACGAGTGCTTACCACGGCAGCTTGGTACCACCTTTCTGCAACGCTGCTGCGCGCGGATTCTTTAGTCAGTTCCTGGGTGCACCGGGTTGATTTTTCGAGCGGTCGACAAGCTCGTTCTTCCCCCACTCTCAAAGCCCCGCATGGCGGGGCTTTTTTACGTCAAGATCTCACCCCGCCGCCCGCTCCAACCGGTCCCGTACACCATCCCACTCCTGTGCTTCGGGCAGCGACTCCACCCAGATTAGTTTGACACCCTTCGCATCGAACTCGCGCAGCGCGGCAAACAATTCGTGCGCGGTGGCAGTGGCATCACCCGGCATGCGCCGATACAGCACATGCGGCGTCTTGATCGGGAACATGCTGCGGCAATAGAGTGCAATCGTCGGGCTCGCCCCCTTTAAGCCGGTATCTTGACCCAACAACTTCAATGCAGTTTGTATTTCTTTGGCGGTCATTAATCGCACCGTGGCGCTGGGCGCGTAATGCGACTCCAGCGTGCCGGACGCTTTGGGCGCGGGGGTGTCCAGCGTGTGCAGTTCGTCCTTTGACAGCACCTTCAAGCCGCATGCCGCTTGAACCTGTTCTGGCGTGATGGCGCCCGGGCGCAGCAACACCGGGGCACCTCTGCTGCAGTCGATGATGGTGGACTCGATACCCACCTCACATGGGCCGCCATCCAAAATCAGCAGTTCTTCGCCAAACTCGCCCTGCACATGGCTGGCGGTGGTTGGGCTGACACGGCCAAACTGATTGGCGCTGGGCGCAGCCAGGCCCCAGACTTTGATAAATTGGGGGTCAGATTCCAATGGTTTCGAGCTAGAAGTCTGGGTGACAGAGCGCTCTGCGCAGGTCAAGGCGGAGCCCGCGCGGCGGGCGGGGGACACGGAGCAG
>DFWT01000183.1:0-7768 GCA_002381045.1 Rhodoferax sp. UBA4127 | reverse complement strand
CCACCAGACCTTATAGATTTTGCAGCTGCTGCTATCGACTGTGCAGCATCTCCGGGCAAGATCATTGCAGCAACCCAACCAATGGTGGCCTCAAAACGCCTCGATACCCAGCAACGCGGCCGCTTGCAAGGCGGTGGCCCGCGCGGCCTTGGCGGTGGCTGCGGTCACCGTCAGGTNNCCTTGAGCTTGCCATACAGGTGTAGATGCACGCCGGGCAATGCCAACACGCGGTCCCAAGCAGGTGCGACATCGTCCACCCACAAGTCGCCCAGCAAGTTCAGCATCACGGCGGGGCTGTGCTGGCGGGGNNCTGTTGTGCGGGCGCGGTGCCATCTCGTTGACCACCAGATCACCCAAGGCCGCATGCTCGGGCGTACCCGGTGTCAAGGCAAAAAACTCGACGCACAACACGCCCACGTAGTTCAACTCATTCGCTATATTTTTAGCAGCTTCTACCGCTTTATTTGCCTGGGCTAGAGGCATATTTTCTTCATAAGCTTCGGTGACCGCCAGAATACCGGCCCGGTGCAAATTAAGCTGCGGCGCGAAGTTGACGCAAACGCCATCCCAACCACGCGCCACGATCACCGAGCATTCAAACGCCAATGGCAGCATCTGCTCCAGCACGCAGGGCACACGCTTCAACGCATCCCAGGCAGCGATCAGTTCTGAGCGGGTGGACACACGCACCTGGCCCTTGCCGTCATAACCTAGGCGGGCGGTTTTCAGAATGCCGGGTAGCAAGGCGTCTGGCACGGCTTCCAGTTGCTCCGCAGTCTCAATCACGGCATAGGGTGCCACCGGCACACCACAACGCGCCAGGTGCGCTTTTTCCTTGATGCGGTCCTGGGCAATGGCCACCGCATCGGCACTCGGCGCAGTGGGGCGAGATGCACCCAAGGTCACCAGCGCAGGTGCGGGCACGTTTTCAAACTCGGTGGTGATGGCAGCGCAGCGTTGCAGCAGTTGGGTCAGGCCTTGCTCGTCCAGGTAATCGGTTTGGATGTGGTAATGGCTCACCAGCCCGGCCGGGCTGATCACGTCCGGGTCCAGCACCACGGTGTAGTAGCCCATAGCCTGTGCGGCCTGCACAAACATGCGCCCGAGTTGGCCGCCGCCCATCACACCCAGGGTGATCGGTTGACCCGTTGGGCCGGTGGTACCAGGCAACAGGATGGGACGCGAACCGGCGCTGCCGCTGCCGCCGCTCATAACTTGGGCGGCAAGGTCATGCCGCGCGCGTGTTGGGTTTGTTCGGCACGGAAGTCTTCCAGGCGCGCACGCAGCACGATGTCTGTGTTGGCCAGCATGGCCACCGCAAACAAGGCGGCATTGGCGGCACCAGCTTGGCCAATGGCAAAAGTAGCTACCGGAATGCCCTTGGGCATTTGCACAATGCTGTGCAGTGAATCCACCCCACTCAAATGTTTGCTGGCCACCGGCACGCCGAGCACCGGCACTGTGGTTTTGGCTGCCAACATACCGGGTAAGTGCGCCGCCCCACCCGCGCCGGCAATGATGGCTTTAAGTCCGCGGCCGACTGCAGACTCGGCATAGGCGAACATATCGTTAGGCATGCGGTGCGCTGACACCACCCGCGCCTCGTGACTGACACCAAACTGTTGGAGAATGTGGACTGCGTGTTGCATGGTGTCCCAGTCCGAGCTGGAGCCCATCAGCACACCGATGTGGATTGTGTTCATCCACAAATTTTAGTTTGACCCCGTTTACCCCCGCATCATGATTGAAGTCACCCTGAAAAATTTTGAGACCGAGGTCATTGCCGCCTCAATGACCACGCCGATCCTGATCGACTTTTGGGCGCCGTGGTGCGGCCCCTGCAAGTCGCTTGGCCCCATTCTGGAGGCAGTCGAAGTCGAGTACGCGGGTCGCTTTACCCTTATCAAGATCAATTCGGACGAAGAACAACAGCTGGCACAGGCCTTTGGTGTGCGCAGCATTCCCACCTGCATTTTGATGATGGGTGGCAAGCCGGTAGACGGCTTCATGGGCGCCCTGCCGGCTGGTCAGGTTAAGGCGTTTTTAGACAAGCACCTGCCCAGCGAGAATGAACTGGAAGCTGCAGCCGAGGCCGACGAAGCCCACGAGTTGCTGGAAGCTGGCGACACCGAAGCGGCTCTGGCCAAGCTGGCCGATGCCCTGGCGGCCGACCCGGGCAACGACGACGCACGCTATGACTACATCAAGCTGATGATCGAAACCGGCCAGTTTGGTGAAGTCGAAGCCACGCTGGCACCCAAGCTTAAAGAGATCCCTCGTCAACTGCGCTTTGAAGCTCTTTCACAATGGCTTGATGCCATGCTTTTTATAGCTAGTAGCCCATACGCTAACTGGTCTATCACTCAATTTGACGAAAAGATTGCGCTGAACAAGCGTGACTTTGAGATCCGCTTTGCCAAAGCCCGGATGCTGATGGCCTTGGGTGACTGGACCGCCGCCATGGATGAATTGCTGGAAATCATCATGCGCGACAAGAAGTGGAAAGACGAGGCACCGCGCAAGACTTTCGTCGCCATTCTGGAATTGCTCACGCCACCTAAACCCAAGGCTTCTGCCCAGACCCCGGGCAAAACCGCCGGCGGCATTGAGGTGTTGGGTAAAACGGCAACGCAAGAAGACCCGCAAGCCGCGCTGGTGTCAAGCTATCGGCGCAAATTGAGCATGATGCTCAATTAGTTACCAAGAAAAATCAGTTTCCGGTTAAACGCGCAAGTGCCTCGTGGTACTTGGCGGCTGTTTGCGCAATCACCTCGCGCGGCAGGTGCGNNACGAACTGCTTGTCGAACGACGGCGGGCTCGTGCCCGGCGCGTAGGTGTCCATCGGCCAGAAGCGCGACGAATCCGGCGTCATGCCCTCGTCCATCAGGACCATCCGGCCCTGCGCGTCCAGGCCAAACTCGAACTTGGTGTCGGCAATGATGATGCCCTTGGCTGCGGCTATGTCGCTGGCCGCTTTGTAAAGCGCAATGCTGATGTCTTTGATTCGGGTGGCCAGGTCAAGGCCGATCAACTCCACGGTTTTCTCGAAAGTGATGTTCTCGTCGTGCTCGCCCATCTCCGCCTTGGCCGCCGGGGTGTAGATGGGCTCGGGCAGCTTGCTGGCGTTCTTCAGGCCGGGGGGCAGTTTGACACCGCAGACGGCACCACCCGCTTGGTATTCTTTCCAGCCGCTGCCAGCCAGATAGCCGCGCACCACCGCCTCCACCAAAATCGGCTTCAAACGCTTGACCAGCATCGAGCGACCCGCAACCTGCGGCACCTCTGCGGCTGTGACCACGCTCTCAGGCGCTTCGCCGGTGAGGTGGATCGGGCAGATGTTCAGTCCGTTGGGACCGAGCTTGTCAAACCAAAACAAGGCCATTTGGGTGAGCAGTTCGCCCTTGCCAGGAATAGGTTGCCCCATGATCACATCAAATGCGCTGATGCGGTCGCTGGCCACCATCAGGATGCGGTCGTCACCCACCGCGTAGTTGTCGCGCACCTTGCCGCGGGCCAGCAGCGGCAGGGATGTGATGTTGGACGTGTGAAGGGCAGTCTGAGCAGTTGTCATGGAGGTCAAAATTCAATCAAGAAAATGGGGGTAATACGCTGGAGTTTAGAAGTGCCACAGTTTTGCGTTAGAACAGATCGCCTTTCTCAACCTCAAGTATGCTATGGACTACGCTTTTTACTTGAGCAGCTTACCGATATACGGCACCTGTCTAAGTAGTCCTGATTTTGCTTCCTGTATTTAACAAACCGAAAGGGATTCTTTAATGTCACAAAAAATTTTGGATGTGGTTAAACCCGGCGTGGTGTCCGGTGATGACATGCAAAAGATCTTTGCCATTTGCAAAGCCAACGCCTTCGCTCTGCCGGCAGTGAACGTCATCAGCACCGATTCGGTGAATGCCGTGCTGGAAGCCGCTGCCAAGGCCCGCTCGGCGGTGATTATTCAATTCTCCAACGGCGGCGCGGGTTTTGTGGCGGGCAAAGGCTTGAAGCTTGAGGGCCAGAAAGCAGCGATTCTGGGGGCAATTTCTGGCGCCAGACACATCCACCTGATGGCCGAGGCCTATGGCGTGCCAGTGATTGTGCATACCGACCATGCGGCCAAAAAACTGCTGCCCTGGATTGACGGCTTGATCGATGCCGGTGAAAAACACTTTGCTGAGACAGGCAAACCCCTGTTCAGTTCGCACATGCTGGATTTGTCAGAAGAGCCTTTGCACGAAAACATCGCCATTTGCGGTCAGTATCTGGCCCGCATGTCCAAGCTTGGCATGACCTTGGAAATCGAACTGGGTGTAACCGGCGGCGAGGAAGACGGCGTGGACAACAGCGGGCGCGATGCCTCTCTGCTTTATACCCAACCCGCAGATGTGGCCTATGCCTATGAAGAGTTGCGCAAAATCAGCAACCGCTTCACGATTGCGGCCTCGTTTGGCAACGTGCATGGGGTTTACAAACCGGGCAACGTCAAACTCACGCCAAAAATTCTGGACAACTCGCAAAAGTTTGTTTCTGACAAGTACAAAGTGCCGGCCAACACCCTTGACTTTGTTTTCCACGGCGGCTCAGGTTCCAGCGCTTCAGAAATCAAGGAATCCATCAGCTACGGTGTGGTCAAAATGAACATCGACACCGACACCCAGTGGGCCACCTGGGAAGGCGTCATGAATTTTTACAAGAAGAACGAAGGCTACCTGCAAGGTCAGATCGGCAACCCCGACGGTGACGACAAGCCCAACAAGAAATACTACGACCCCCGCGTCTGGCAGCGGGCTGGGCAAGTCGGGATGATCGCCCGAATTGAACAGGCCTTTCAGGAACTCAATTCGGTGAACACGCTGTAGCACTGGCTCACTTCGTCCACCACGGGCCAATGGTGACATTGGCCTGTTTTTTTGGCGCTTGCCCATCTTTGCTTCAGCCTTTGCAATCCGCTATTGAATAAATAGCTCCTCTGGCCATCCCAGTCTGGGCTACAGCCAACAATTACTTTCAATGCGCCACAACAGGCATCGCAAAAACTGCCGGACTCCCATTGCTGGCATAAAACTTGTGTTGTCCATGGCTTCCTTGCCCACATTTGAGATTTCAATATGTCCTATCCGCTTTGTTCGGCCCAAGCCGGTCACGCACCCGCTGTCCGATCTTGCATGGTTGGATTGGCATCGGCTAACGTGCCTCACCTGTCTTACATGAGGTCTGCACCATGAGTGATGTCGCACTGTCCACCAGCCTGCTGGCCCTGGTTGCGGTACTGGGGTTGTGGGTTGGCAAATTTGAATGGCGCGGCGTCGGCCTGGGCATCGGTGGCGTGTTGTTTGGTGGTATTTTCGTTGGCCACTTTGTCCACCAGCACGGTATTGAGCTTGACCTGCACACCTTGCAGTTTGTGCAGGAGTTTGGACTGATCCTGTTTGTCTATTCCATCGGCATTCAGGTGGGGCCAGGGTTCTTTGCCTCGTTGCGCAAATCAGGGCTTCGGCTCAACGGCTTTGCCGCATTGCTGGTCCTTCTAGGTTGCCTGGTTGCGGCGGGCTTACACAAGCTGTTTGCGGTGCCGCTGCCCGTCATTTTGGGCATTTTGTCGGGCGCGGTCACCAACACACCGTCCCTCGGTGCAGGTCAACAAATTCTGCATGAACTGGGTGCCTCTCCGCAGGGTGTGGCCAGCATGGGCATGGCCTACGCAGTCGCCTACCCGTTTGGCATTTGCGGCATCTTGTTGGCCATGTGGCTGGTGCGGCTGGTTTTTCGGGTTGACGTGCGGCATGAAGCTCAGGAGTTTGACCGTCAGTCTGGCCTCAAACAGGGGCTGGCTGTGATGAACGTGGCACTGCGCAACACCAACCTGCAAGGATTGACCTTGAGTGAAGTGCCCGTATTGGCGGCCGGGAAGGTGATTTGCTCGCGCCTCAAACGCGGCGACACGCTGACGGCACCTAACCCGCAAATGACATTGCAACTGGGCGACTTGCTGCACTTGGTAGGTGAAGCGGATGCACTACACCGGGCCCAACTGGTGATTGGTGATGAGGTGGATGTGTCGCTCTCAACGCAAGGCACCGAGTTGCGGGTGGAACGGGTCATCCTGACGAATGTGCGGCTGATGGGCAAACGCCTGGGTGATCTGGCCCTGCCTGAAACCCACGAGGTGGTGATCTCACGCCTGAACCGTGCCGGTGTCGAATTGGTCCCAAATGCCGAAATCACTTTGCAGTTTGGAGACATCCTGAACATTGTGGGCTCCGAGGAAGCCATCAAAGTGGTTTCAGGCATGATGGGCAACGCCCAATATAAGTTGCAGCAGGTGCACATGTTGCCGGTGTTCATGGGCATCGGCTTGGGCGTGTTGCTAGGCTCGGTACCGTTTTATCTGCCAGGTTTTCCTGCTGCGCTCAAACTGGGGCTGGCTGGTGGCCCGCTGGTGGTGGCCCTGGTGCTGTCACGCATCGGCAGCATTGGTACCCTGCACTGGTCCATGCCGCCCAGCGCCAACCTGGCCCTGCGTGAGCTGGGCATCGTGCTGTTTTTGTCGGTGGTGGGTTTGAAGTCGGGCGGGCAATTCATTGACACCTTGCTTCAAGGTCCGGGTGCCAGCTGGCTGCTTTATGGCATGCTCATCACCCTGCTGCCGCTGCTGATTGTGGGTGGCATTGCACGGGCGTTTGGCCACACCAATTACCTCACGCTGTGCGGCTTGCTGGCCGGCTCTATGACCGACCCCCCCGCGTTGGCTTTTGCCAATGCCATGCACCCCACCAGTGGTGCTGCTGCCTTGTCATACGTCACCGTTTACCCCATGGTGATGTTTCTGCGCATCATCGCGCCGCAGTTGCTGGCGCTGATGCTTTGGGTGCCGGGTTAGCCAACACCGCACATAAAAAAGCCACCTGTCGGTGGCTTTTTTAAACTTGCAGCCCGCAAGGGTTGCCGGGCTTTGGTTACGCGGCCAATTCGACCTCAATACGGGCCTTGGTGTCAGCCAGTTCTTTGGGCAAGTGGTAGGCCAGCTGCGTGAACAATTCATCATGCAGTTTCATCTCGGTCATCCAGGCTGCTTTGTCTATGCTGGTGACGGTTTTGAACTGCTCGGGGGTAAAGGCCAGGCCCGTCCAGTTGAGTGCTTCGTAAGTGGGACTTACGCCAAAGATATGTTCAACGCCCTTGGGTGCAGTGTGGTCCAGGCGGTCCAGAATCCACTTCAAGACGCGCATGTTTTCGCCATAACCGGGCCAGACAAACTTGCCGTCTGCGCCTTTGCGGAACCAGTTGGTGGTGTAAATCTTAGGCAGCTTCACACCGGTGGCTTCAAGCTTCTTACCCATGGTGAGCCAGTGCTGGAAATAGTCGCTCATGTTGTAGCCGGTGAACGGCAGCATGGCAAATGGATCTCGGCGCACCACGCCCGCCTGGCCCGCTGCGGCTGCGGTGGTTTCTGAGCCCATGGTCGCGGCCATGTAGACACCCTCCACCCAACTGCGCGCCTCGGTGACCAAGGGCACCGTGGTGGCACGCCGGCCACCAAACATGAAGGCATCAATCGGCACACCGGCCGGGTTGTCCCACTCGGGGTCCAGCGCCGGGTTGTTGGTGGCGGCCACGGTGAAGCGTGAGTTGGGGTGGGCGGCCGGCTTGAGCTTGCCATTCTCCCCGGTTGCCTTGGCGATGGCCGGCGTCCAGGCCTTGCCTTGCCAGTCGATCAGATGATTGGGCAGACCGCCGCCGTCCTTTTCCATGCCTTCCCACCAGACGTCGC
>DFWT01000121.1 GCA_002381045.1 Rhodoferax sp. UBA4127 | reverse complement strand
TGCCTGTTTGCACAAACGGCACATATGCGGCTGCGGGTATAGCCACTGGGGGCAGGGTGATACCAAGTTGGGTGAGTTTGTCGTAAATGCTCATGGAGTGTCCTTGAAAAAGGTAGTTACAAAGAAAATAGAGCTCTAGCCCTTGATTTTATTGTGTCGAAAGCTATCAAAATGTACAAGACGAAGCTTGGAAGCATGCAGCGCTAAAGCAGTTTCTGAAAATTGGACGTGCTGCGCCCTGACCCTTGGCTCTGCGATTGGCTTTGTCCAGAAGCAGAACCCTGCGACTGGCTCTGACTGCTGCCTAACTGGGTGGTGCCCTGAACAACTTCAACCACGGGTTCGACCGTCACGCCCACTTGCAGGGTGTGACTGGCTCCGCCATGAATTACACCGCGCAGCGGCGACACATCAGAGAAATCGCGGCCAATGGCCAGTGTCACGTAGTCTTCGCCAGGTGATGGCCAGCCGGCCCGGTCGTTGGTGGGGTCCAGGTCGACCCAACGCTGGGCTGGTGGCAGATCGAACAAGTCGGGCACATACACCGCGCCCCAGGCGTGAGACGCGTCACTGCCCTTGAGCTTGACCGTGCCAGGTGCAGGTTGGGTCAACAAATAGCCACTGACATAGCGCCCGGCCAAGCCAATGGAACGAAGGCAAGCCACCAGAATGTGAGCGAAATCCTGGCACACGCCTTTGCGCTGCTGAAACGCCTGCAATGCTGGGGTGTTGATTTCGGTGCTCATGCTCTCGTAGACAAATTCAGCGTGAATGCGCTGCATCAGTTCAATGGCTGCAGCCAGCACACCTCGGCCAGGCGTGAAGCTGGTACGTGCGTAGGCCGCAAATTCAATACGTTTGGGCACCATGGGTGAGGCGTAAGCAAACTCACTTGCCGCATCAAACGGCTCACTGGCCTGGTAGCGCAAACGCTCACGCACGGTTTCCCAGGGCACGCTGCTCTCCGGCAAGGAACCGCCTTGGGTGTGAACTTCGCTGTGCGCCACCACCCGCAGTTGCCGGTGGGGGACCTGCAGCGAAAAAAAGCTGCGGGTGTTGCCGTACACATCAACAACCGTGTTGAACCATGCTGGGTTGGGATCGACCTCGATCCAATGGTTTTTGAGCTGCTGGCGTGGTGTTTCCAGCGGTGTGAGGTAAGCCATGTGCTGTGCCGTTTCAACTGCCGGCAAATAGTCGTAGTCGGTCTCGTGGGTGATTTGCAGTTTCATGTGGAGCCCACGCTGTGGTTGATTAAGCCACTGTGGGTGAAGTAGGTGGCACTCACCTCATCCGACACGCTGAAAGCGGCGCTGGCACAGTGCTGCAACACCGAATTGAGCAAGTCGTAGCTGGGCTCGGGTGCTTTCCCGTCTGGGCCGAGCGGCTCCATGGCCGGGCTGGCCAGATCCACTTGCATGCCACACAGTTGCACCAAACCCCAGACATTGGGGTTGGGTACCTTCAAGGCCAGTTCACTTAACGCTTGCGGGTCGCTGCCAGCGAGTTTGGCCAAGCGCCCACGCAGGGTGTGCGCCACCCAGGCCACCGAGCGTGGGTTGTCGCGGTCCAGGACCAGCAGGTCAATCAGGGCGGCCATGTCGCGGCTTTGCTGGAATTGCGCGTGGAAAGTGATGGCGTTGTCAAACAGCTCCACCATGGCGTCAAAACCGCTGTCGGTGGCCAGGCTTCCACAGTTCAACGCGCGGCTTAAGGCCTGAGACAAAAATCCCAGGCGTTCAATATGCCGCCCAATGCTCAACAGGCGCCAACCATCGTCACGGGTCATGCGGTCCGTCTGTGCACCGGTAATGGCGGCCATGTGGTCGCTGGTGTCCTTGAGGATCTGCAAGGCCTGCTGGGCTGAAAAGTCGGGCTTGCGCCGGGCAGTGGCAAAGCGGTAAAACAGGTCTTCTTCGGCACGGGTAATGATGCGCCAATGCTCTTGCGACAGGCGCTCGCGCACGCTGGAGGCGGCCATCTTCAGGGCCCGCAGGTAGTAGCCGACGCTGGTGGCGCCTGTGGTGCTGCCCAGGCTGTCGATCAGCGAGCGCTCAAATACCCGTGGCGCTTGGGCGGGTGTGGGCACGCCAGGCAACACCAGGGTGTTGGCCTGCGCCATTTGGCCCAACCAAGCCAGCAGCGGGGCACTGGGCGGCTCTTCGCTGTGCAGACATTCCAGGGTCAGGCGTGCCAGACGCAGGCTGTTTTCGGTACGCTCGGTGTAGCGTCCCAGCCAGAACAGGCTTTCGGCCGCGCGGCTGGTGACCAGACGTCGGCGCTGCATCAGGCTCTCTGGGCTCAGGTGGGGCGCCAGCAAGGTGCTTTGGTCCACCGCACCATGGGTTAGCGCCCAGACGTCAGCGCTGCTGCCACCCCGTTGCATGGAAGTGATTTCNNTGGCTGCTGCTGGCCACCCGGGCCAGCCCGCCCGGAAGCACGCGCCAACCCTTAGCACCGTCCGACACCGCAAACACCCGCAGCATGACTGAACGCGGCACCAATTGGCTCGAAGGTGTTCCCTGTGCCGTTTGGCTGGCCGCACTTTGCCAGGTCGGCATCTGCGACAAAGGGGTGTACGCCTGTACGGTGTGCTCGTCGGGTTGACGCAAGATGCGTCCGGCCCATTCGTCAAGCGACGGCTGGTCTTGCTTGACGCCCAACACCGCTTCAAAGCTGCCGTGAATGGGTGAGCCGGGGTAAGTCGACTTGATGGCACAGTGCCCCAAATTGTCCAAGGCCTCCTCCATCGCGCTGCGCTCCCCGCACCACCAAGTAGCCAGGGCGGGCAAACTGAGCTCTTCATTGAAAAGATGGCGCGATAGGGCCGGCAAAAAACCGAGCAGGGCAGGTGATTCCAGAAAAGCCGAGCCCGGGGCATTGGCCACCAGCACATTGCCGGCCCGAATAGCCTGCAGCAAGCCCGGTACGCCCAGGGTGGAATCGGCACGCAGTTCCAGCGGGTCCAGGTACTGGTCATCGACCCGCTTGAGTAAGCCATGCACCGGCACCAACCCCTTGAGCGTTTTCAGGAACAACTGCTCGTCACGAACCAGCAGGTCACCGCCTTCCACCAGGGTCAAACCCAGGTAGCGGGCCAGGTAAGCGTGTTCAAAATAGGTTTCGTTGTAAGGCCCGGGGGTGAGAAGCGCCAGGTGGGCATCTACGCCGTGCGGGCTCATCTGGCGAATGCTGTCCATCAAGGCTCGGTAAGTACCGGCCAGTCGTTGCACACGCAAGGCCTGAAACGCCTGGGGAAACTGTGCGGAAATCGCCAGCCTGTTTTCCAGCAGGTAACCTAAGCCAGAAGGTGCCTGGGTACGTTGACCAACTACCCACCAGTTGCCATCGGGGCCACGGGCCAAATCAAATGCGGCAATGTGCAAATACCTGCCACCCACCGGTGTGACACCATGCATGGCACGCAAGTAGCCTGGGTGCCCTTGGACCAGTGCCGACGGCAAAAAGCCTTTTTTGAGTAGCACCTGCGGGCCATACATGTCGGCAATGATGTGCTCAAGCAACCTGACCCGTTGCAACACGCCGGCTTCTATCCGTGTCCAACAAGTGGCATCAACTACCAACGGGAACAAGTCAAGCGACCAGGGCCGCTGGGGACCATCGGCATCGGCGTACACGTTGTAGGTGATGCCGTTGTCGCGCACCTGGCGTGCCAGGCTGGCGGCGCGCTGGTCCATGTCGGGGGCACTGGCGTTTTCGAGTGTTTTAAAGAAATCAGCCCAAGCCACCGTCATTTCTGTGCTAGCTGCTTCGGAATCAGTAGCATTTTGGGCGTCACCAATTGATGGTGAAACACGGCCAAACACCTCGTCAAAATGCCCTCCAGCCGCTCGGGTGGCATAGGCCAGGCTGCTGACCCCGCCTAAGGGTGGCGGCTTGTCTTGCGGTGTTGGAGCGGTGGCTTCAGTCATTGACTCGAGTATGCCAGCCGCGGCACCCGATGGATGACAATCACAGGTTGTTCAAACAGATTTGCGGCCATGAGCGACATACTTACAACGACGACGGATCAAGACCCACCATTGCTGGCCACGGCGCCGACATCCGCCGCGGCCAGGCCCGCCAAAACCAAAAATCGGTTTGACGCCGTGCAGCCGATGCTGGAAAAGCTTTTTGAGCTGTACCCGCACCTGTTTGGCGCCAAGTTTCTACCACTTAAGCTGGGCATTTTTCAGGATTTACTGGCCGCCCACCCTGAGGTCTTTGCGCGCGATACCCTGAAAGCTGCATTGAGCGTACACGCCCGCTCAACCCGCTATTTGCAGTGTGTGGCTTCTGGCTTGGCGCGGCATGACTTGGCTGGCTTGGCGGTGGAGCCGGTGGCACCTGAGCACCTGTTTCTGGCCATGGTGGAGTTGTTTCAACGTCGCCAGGCCAGGCACCCGGAAGATTTGCGACCCAAGTTGCAAGCCCAGTTGGCTGTGGCCTATGAACAATCCGGTTTGTCGCGGCAAGATTACCTGGCACGTATTGGCGCGCCTTCCGAAACAGTGCAAGCCGTTTTGGACCAGGCCATGGACAGCATCGACCAATTACGGGCACGCCATGCCGCTCTGAAAAGATCCTTTGAGTCCAGCGGCAAAACCAGACAGGAGTTTGCTGACATGCTGGGCATGAACTTGTCTGAATTGGACCGAGCACTGGCGATCTGATTGGCCCAGCGCCAAGCCAATTCGTCAGCCTCACGGGCGGCGTAAGTGGGGGTAAGGTGGCGGCATCGGGCCCAAGTGCCACCAAGCACTTGAGCCCATCAGACCCCGCTTAAACCCGGCGCATGTCCAAGGTGAAGGGGAATTCCTTGCTGCCTGGCTGGTTGATGGTGGCGGGTG
>DFWT01000015.1 GCA_002381045.1 Rhodoferax sp. UBA4127 | reverse complement strand
CACTTGGATTTGAGAGCGCCCCAGGTTAATCAGGGGCTAAAAGCTATAAAAATTGCAGCGAACCAAATCATCGACAATTTGCCAATGAACTGGTTAGACACACTCAAATGGGACGCGCAAGGCCTGATTCCGGCGATTGCACAGGAGCAAGCCACCGGCGACGTACTGATGTTTGCCTGGATGAACCGCGAGGCGCTACAAAAGACGGCCGAACTGGGTCGGGCGGTGTATTTCAGCCGCTCCCGCAACAAACTCTGGTTCAAGGGCGAGGAGTCTGGCCATGTGCAAACTGTGCATGAAATCCGCGTGGACTGTGATCAGGATGTGATCCTGCTCAAGGTTACACAAAACGGCCACACGCCGGGTCTGGCTTGTCACACCGGGCGTCACAGTTGTTTCTTCAGCGTGTATGACAATGGCACTTGGAAAGTCGTCGACCCGGTCCTGAAAGACCCCAAAACCATTTACACCTCGTGATGTCCTCAGAGAATAATTCAGCCGATGCCTTGGCGGCGCTGGCAGCTGTGATCGAAAGTCGCTTGCCGGCCCGCGGCGGTGACCCCGAGGCAAGCTATGTGGCGCGCTTGCTGCATAAAGGCCCCGACGCATTCCTGAAGAAGATTGGCGAAGAAGCCACCGAGGTGGTGATGGCGGCCAAAGACGCCGACCACGGCGGCGACAAGGCCAAAGTGGTGTGCGAAGTCGCTGACCTGTGGTTTCACAGCATGATCGCGCTGGCGCATTACGGGCTCAAACCTGCCGATGTGATTGCCGAGTTGAGCCGCCGCGCAGGCACCAGTGGCATTGAAGAGAAAGCCATGCGCAAGGTACTCACGCGTGAGGCACACACACAAGGTAACAACCCATGAACAACGATTTTCCGGATCAGGCAACCAACTTGGCGGAGTCCAGCGTGGATTTGGAGAAGCTTGCCGGCCTGAACGCCTGGGGCACAGTCAGTTACGTGCTGCATCTCATCGTGGCGGTTGGCGCGTTGATCCCAGGTGGCCAGTTTGGTCCCATGCTGCTGATCATTGCGCTGGTGATTGACCTTATCAAGCGGGGTGATGCCGTGGGTACCTGGCACGCCTCGCATTTCAGGTGGCGTATTCGCACGGTCATCATTGCAGCAGTGCTTTACGCGGTAACTGCCCCCCTGTGGCTGCTGTTTTTTCTGCCAGGCTGGTTGGCCTGGCTTGGCGTGTCAGTCTGGTTTTTGTACCGCATCGTGACTGGCATGGTGCGCATGAACAAGGGTCAAGCCATGGAGTTTGCAGCATGATTGAGCGCGTGGTTGAGAGTGATCCAGATTGTCTGTTTTGCAAAATCATTGCCGGAAAAATTCCGTGCAAAAAGATCTATGAAGACGAGGGATTGCTGGCGTTTCACGACATCCACCCCTCGGCACCAGTGCATTTTTTGGTGATCCCTAAGCTGCACATTCCATCTATGGCCCTATTGACCGATGAACACGCCGGTCTGATGGGGCGCATGATGACACTCATCCCCAAGTTGGCGTTGCAGGAGGGATGCAACCCGTATCCCGAGGGCGGTTTTCGTCTGGTTTGCAATAACGGCTCCGAAGGGGGGCAGGAAGTGCACCACCTTCACGTTCACGTCATGGGTGGTCCGCGTCCCTGGGTGCGGGGTTAAATCCCCACGCAAAAGCCTGCGGCACAGCTGCGCCGCTTAAAATTCAGTTAACTTGTTAGGAGACCATCATGGGTTCATTTTCTATTTGGCATTGGTTGATTGTTCTGTTGATCGTGGTAATGGTGTTTGGCACCAAGAAACTCAAAAACATTGGCTCCGATTTGGGTGGTGCGGTGAAGGGTTTTAAAGAAGGCATGAAAGACGGCGGAACCGCACCTGAAGAAAAGACCGAAGCTGTCGCCAAGGTGGCCAGCCCTGTTGCCTCAGACAAAGCCACGATTGACGTGGAAGCCAAGCAAAAGTCGTGATTTTTCTGAGCTTCGGCGCGGTTAGTGAATGATTGACTTAGGCATTTCCAAGTTGGCGATGATTGGCGCGGTGGCGCTGATCGTCATTGGCCCGGAAAAATTGCCACGTGTCGCTCGCACTATTGGCACGCTGATTGGCAAGGCGCAGCGGTATGTGTCTGACGTCAAGTCCGAGGTCAATCGGTCGATGGAGCTTGACGAACTCAAAAAAATGAAAGAAACGGTGGAGAGTGCCGCGAAGGACGTAGGTCAATCGATTAAGTCGGGCGCTGATGATTTCGAAAAATCCTGGGCGGAGGCAACCCAAACCGCAAGCCCTGGCATCGACGACTATCAATCCTCTTTGAGCGGGTTTGGTACCAACGCCGTGCCGGAGTACCGTCATCCCAAGAAGAACTGGCGCCTTAAGCAGGGTGCCACCCCCAACTGGTACAAGGCCCGTGCAGGGGTGCGAACCAAAGCTTTGTCTGGTGCGGCCCGCGTGGCCCGCTTTAGGCCAACCAAGTTCAATTGATGTCAGATTCCCCAAAAACAGACGACGAACTGTCCGGTACCGAGCAGCCGTTTGTGGCCCATTTGATGGAACTGCGTGACCGGCTTGTTAAAGCCGTGATTGCAGTGGCCGTTGTGGCTGTCGCTTTAGGTTTTTACCCTGGCCCGGCTGGGTTGTATGACTTGATGGCAGCGCCTTTGGTGGCCCACTTGCCAAAGGGTGCCACCATGATTGCCACCTCGGTCATTTCGCCATTCATGGTGCCACTCAAAGTGCTTTTGATGTCGGCCTTTTTGATTGCGTTGCCGGTGGTGCTTTACCAATTGTGGGCTTTCATTGCGCCGGGCTTGTACTCGCATGAACGCAAATTGGTGCTTCCCTTGGTGATATCGAGCACCATCCTTTTTTACATCGGGGTGGCGTTTTGCTACTTCTTTGTGTTCGGTCGGGTGTTTGCGTTTATTCAGAGCTTTGCACCCGCAAGCATTACGGCATCGCCCGACATTGAAGCCTATCTGGGCTTTGTGCTGTCGATGTTTTTAGCTTTTGGGCTGGCCTTTGAGGTGCCGGTGGTGGTGGTGGTGCTGGCGCGCATGAATATCTTCAGCATTGCCAAGCTCAAAGAGTTCCGCGGCTACTTCGTGGTTCTGGCCTTCATTATTGCCGCCATCGTGACACCGCCAGATGTGGT
>DFWT01000117.1 GCA_002381045.1 Rhodoferax sp. UBA4127 | reverse complement strand
GCCCGTTTTTTTTGGTCGATTGTTTTTGAGGGTTGAACTGAAAGGTGGGGCATCGGTGGCGTTGAAGGACATTGTTGAGCAAACGGTGACGGGCTTGGGCTATGACTTGGTGGAGATTGAACGCTCCGCCGGGGGTCTGCTGCGCATCACCATCGACTTGCCCTGGACGCCGCCTGTCGCTGGCACCGCTGTGGTTGAGCAGTTTGTGACAGTGGAAGATTGCGAAAAGGTCACCCGNNTGCGACACCTTCAAGATTTTGAGCGCTTTGTTGGACAGGTGATCGATGTCACGCTGAAGCAACCCATGGGTGCGGCGGCAGCAGCAGGGCAGGTGAATGCCAATCGCAAGAAGTTCAGAGGTGTTCTGGAGCGCGCAGAGGCAGTGGCTGCGTCACCTGAGGCTGAAGCTGCGTGGCAGATTGTCTGGCGCGATGAGCCATTGGTTAAACCAGGCCAAAAGATCAGCAAAAAGCGTCAGCCGCCACCGCTGCAGGCGCTTGGGTTTGTGTTGAGCGAAATCAGGGAGGCGCGTTTGGCGCCTATCGTCAGCTTCAAGGGGCGTGGCCATGCGCCGCACTCCGAAGAGCCAGAGTCCCATTTGGAATGAATTGAAACAGGAGAGTCATGGCATGAATCGCGAAATGTTAATGTTGGTCGACGCCATCTCACGCGAAAAAAACGTTGAGCGTGATGTGGTGTTTGGAGCCGTGGAAGCGGCGTTGGCGCAAGCTACCAAAAAGCTTTACGAAGGCGATGTGGACATACGTGTCTCGCTCAACCGCGACACTGGCAATTACGAGACTTTTAGGCGCTGGCATGTAGTACCAGATGAGGCTGGTTTGCAATTGCCTGATCAGGAAATCTTGCTGTTTGAAGCCATTGAGCAGATTCCAGACATTGAGGTTGACGAATACATCGAAGAAACCATTGAGTCGCTTCCCATAGGCCGAATTGGTGCCATGGCTGCCAAGCAGGTGATTTTGCAAAAAATCCGCGATGCAGAGCGTGAAATGCTGCTCAATGACTTCATGTCACGCGGTGACAAGGTGTTTGTGGGCACGGTCAAGCGAATGGACAAGGGCGATTTGATTGTTGAATCGGGCCGTGTTGAAGGTCGTTTGCGCCGTGGCGAGATGATTCCCAAGGAAAACTTCCGCACTGGAGACCGTGTCCGAGCCATGATCATGGAAGTGGACTTGACCCTGCGCGGCGCACCCATTGTGTTGTCGCGTTCGTCGCCAGAGTTCATGGTTGAACTTTTCCGAAACGAAGTGCCTGAAATCGAGCAAGGCCTGCTTGAGATCAAATCCTGTGCTCGTGATGCCGGTTCACGTGCCAAGATTGCAGTGTTGTCGCATGACAAGCGTGTCGACCCGATTGGCACCTGTGTGGGTGTGCGTGGCACGCGAGTGAATGCGGTCACCACCGAACTGGCAGGCGAGCGGGTTGACATTGTGCTGTGGAGCGAAGACCCGGCACAGTTTGTGATTGGTGCCCTTGCACCGGCTAACGTCAGCAGCATCGTGGTGGATGAAGAGCGTCACGCGATGGATGTCGTGGTGGACGAAGAAAACCTGGCCATTGCCATTGGCCGTGGCGGTCAAAACGTGCGCCTGGCCGCAGAACTGACCGGTTGGAAAATCAACATTCTTGATGCCGCCGAATCCGCTCAAAAGCAGGCCAGCGAGGTTGATGTCAGCCGCCGGTTGTTCATGGAAAAATTGGACGTGGACGAAGAAATTGCTGATCTGTTGATCGCCGAAGGTTTTGCCAGTCTGGAACAAGTGGCCTATGTGCCGCTTGAAGAAATGCTGGAAATTGAAAGCTTTGACGAAGACACCGTGAATGAATTGCGGGCCCGTGCCAAAGACGCGCTGCTCACTATGGAAATCGCCAGCGAGGAAAACATCGGTGATGTGGCGCTTGAGTTGCGCGACCTGAGTGATCTGACATCGGAGCAAATTGCCAAGCTGGCTGAGAACGGCGTTCATACCTTGGACGACTTGGCCGACCTGGCTGTTGACGAACTGGTTGGCTTCACCGGGCATTCAGAAGACGAGGCCAAGGCTTTGATCATGAAGGCGCGAGAGCACTGGTTT
Organism: Rhodoferax sp. UBA4127; assembly: GCA_002381045.1. Taxonomy (GTDB): domain Bacteria; phylum Pseudomonadota; class Gammaproteobacteria; order Burkholderiales; family Burkholderiaceae_C; genus Rhodoferax. The sequence goes on along the minus strand of DFWT01000117.1, from coordinate 2,030 downwards.
GTTAACGAATCCGCGCCACAAGAGTCTTGATCATGAACTCACACAGTTAAGTAATGACCTTGCCTGAGCCCATGAGGCTGGCGGGTCAAAACAAAAGGTTATCCAAAAAATGTCCAGTACGACCGTCGCAGAGTTTGCTAACGAACTCAAGAAATCAGCCGAAACCTTGCTTGAGCAATTGAAGTCGGCCGGAGTTGCCAAGTCAGCCGCTTCTGACCCATTGTCTGAGTCAGACAAGCAACGCCTGCTCGCCTATTTGCAGGCCAGCCACGGGACTGCTGGCGGTGAGCGAAAGAAAATCACCCTGGTCAAGAAGTCGACCACAGAGATCAAGCAGGCAGATGCCAGTGGCCGTGCTCGAACGATTCAGGTTGAAGTTCGCAAGAAGCGCACGTTTGTGCGGCGTGATGATGCCTTGGACGCACCTGCTGAACACGTTGAGACAGAGGCCGCGCATGATGTCGTTCCAAGCATTGACCACGCTGAATTAGCCCGTCGCGAGGAAGAAGCTCGCCGGCAAGCGGAGTTGATCCGTCGCCAAGAAGAAGAACTGGCAGAGCGCCGTCGCCAGCGTGAAGCGCAGGAGGCTGCTGCGCGTCAGGTAGCGCAAGCCGCTGCGCAGGCCCACCAAGCGGCCCAAAAAGCGGTTGAGGTTGAAGCGCCATCGGTTCAAACGCCGGTTGAAGATGCATCCGCGGTGGCAGATGCCAAAGCGCAGCAAGCTCTGGATGCGGCGCAGTCCAGACAAATCGCCAGCGACGCGGCCGAGGCACAGTCCAAAGTGCAGCAAGCGGAAGAGCAGGCACGCGCGGTGGACTTGACTGAGCGGCGCCGTAAAGCCGAGGCCGAGGCCGCTGCCATTCGTTCCATGATGTCGCAGCCAGGCAAAAAATTGCCACCAGCCAAAAAGCCGGAAGAAGCGAAGCCCACCGACGCTGCCAAGGCCGGATTGAAGGGTACTTTGCACAAACCTGCCGGTGGGGCTGTGGCCAAGCCAGCGCCAGGTGCTGCTCCCACTGCCGCTGGAGCAGGGGCTGGCAAAGAGGTTAAGTCTGCCAAGTTGTCCAGCAGTTGGGCGGGTGACCCGGCCAAGAAAAAAGGCATTCCAACCCGCGGCGATACCGGTGCAGGCGCCGGCCGCGGGAGCAATTGGCGCGGAGGTCCACGTGGCCGCCGTGGCAGCAACGACAGGGACCGTGACGACCAACATGTGCAAGCGGCACCGGCAGAATTCCGAGTGCTTGAAGTGCATGTGCCCGAGACCATCACCGTGGCCGAGTTGGCTCACAAGATGGCTGTCAAAGCCTCTGAGGTGATCAAACAACTGATGAAGCTTGGCCAGATGGTCACCATCAATCAGCCGCTGGACCAAGATACCGCCATGATTTTGGTGGAAGAGATGGGCCACAAGGCCATCGTGGCAGCGCTGGATGATCCTGAGGCCTTCACTGATGAAGAAGTATCTCAACAGCAAGCAGAATCTTTGCCGCGCGCACCTGTTGTGACGGTCATGGGGCACGTTGACCACGGCAAAACTTCGTTGCTGGACTACATCCGCCGCACCAAAGTGGCCTCTGGCGAAGCAGGGGGCATTACGCAGCACATTGGCGCCTATCATGTAAAAACCGACCGTGGTGTGGTGTCGTTCCTCGATACTCCCGGACACGAGGCATTCACGGCGATGCGTGCGCGTGGCGCGCAAGCCACTGACATCGTGATTTTGGTAGTGGCCGCCGACGACGGTGTGATGCCACAAACCAAAGAGGCGATCAAACACGCCAAAGCTGCCGGCGTTCCGCTGGTGGTGGCGATCACCAAAATTGATAAGCCGGACGCTCACGCCGATCGCGTCAAGAACGAGTTGGTGGCCGAAGACGTGATTCCTGAAGAGTTTGGTGGAAATTCGCCATTTGTGGCGGTGTCATCTAAGTCAGGTCAGGGCATCGATGAACTGCTGGAGCAGGTGCTGCTGCAGGCTGAGGTGCTGGAACTTCGCGCCCCAGTGGACGCCATGGCCAAGGGCCTGGTGA
>DFWT01000048.1 GCA_002381045.1 Rhodoferax sp. UBA4127 | reverse complement strand
CGACCGCCGTCGACATCGACACCATGCCCCCGGCAGCACCGACTCCCTATATGTCCTATGCCGACAATGTAGGGGCGTTGCAAACCATCCCTGGTGCTTGGACCGACGCTACAGGCAACTACTACCGCAGTGGTTCGGCCACCGACGACACCACGCCTGGCATGGCTGGCACATTGAGCTCTGCACTACAAACTGGCGAAGTGGTCCATGTCTACGATGGTGGAACTTACCTCGGAGATGCCACCGCCACGGTGGGCAGCACCACCTGGAGCTACACACCCGCGACGGCTTTGACCGCTGGCACGCACAACTTCACCTACAAGGTGGAAGACCTTGCGGGTAACCTGGGCACCGCCAGCAGCACCTACAGCATCACCGTGGAACCCCCGGTGACCACCAGCGCCGACGGCACGGCCAGCGGCACCAACGCCCTGACCAGCTACGCCGACCAGGTCACCGGCACCGACATCGTCAGCGCCGCAGAAAAGGCAGCGGGTTTCCACATCACGGGCAAGGTAGCCGGGGGCACCTCAGGCAACCTCAGCTTCTATATGGACACCGACCGCACCGACGGCGTGGACAACGCAGGCCAGGTGCTGCTCGCCGATGGTGTGAACGGCGTGCACATTGCCGTGGCCGGTGACGGCAGCTATGACATCACCTTCGATGCCAACAGCGCAGCCCTGGGAGCAGCCACGGTGCACAACACCTACGGCAACGGTGTCAAGGAGTTCAGTGCCTACAAGAGCGGAGTGGAAACGGCCCACCGCCTGTTCCTGGTGGCCGACGGCACGGCCAGCCCCAGTGACAGCGGCACCGTGGCGCAGAACTACTCGGTGCAGGACAAGATCACCGGCAATGTGTTTGTGTACTACTTCGGTGATCCGGATGGCAATGCGGTGGGCTTGTGGACTATGCAAGACACGGGCGACACCGCGACCAATATTGGCATCAACACCTCTGACCGTGACTTTGACTCGAACAGCTGGGGCGATTGGGATTACTACAACACAACGGGTGTGGCGCTGGGCACCCCTGTCACAACCGCCAACACGGCGCTGGGCATGGTGTCGAACGTGGCGGCGCAGGTGTGGGAGTTCGCGGCGGCCAACCCAAACAGCACGATGACGTACACCTATGACCAAATGGCTTCGTTGGTTGGTAACCACACCACCATGGGCAGCAACAGCAGCCGGACGATGACGTTTGAAGAAGGGCTGGCCTTGTACGCGGCCAACTTCGGAGGCAGCTCTGGAGGAGGAGCGGCGGGCGGTGCAGCATCCACCGTGGGGGCGGTGCAGGCGATAACGGATACCAGTTCCTACAACAATTACACCGCATACGAGGACAACCGGCCGGGCGGCTGGTCCTACGACTTTTGGACTGGCGCGCCTTCGCCTTCTGGGCACGTCAACGTGAACCTCTTCTACGGCCACTTGTATGGGCCGTACGCCTACGGCAATTACGCGGCGGCTGTCCTTTGAGTGGGTGTTGGGTGGCTGTTGGCTGGCCCGTCAGAGCGAAGCGCTTCGAAGTTTGAGGTTTGAACTTTGACTTGGATTCCAGCCGCTGTGCGGCTGGAATTTTTTCAACTGTTTTGATGTTTTCAATTCAAGGAAAGGAGGTTAACAACCATCCAGTGCCACTGGCAGCAGGTGCATTCCGCGGGCCCCGGACCTGCGGGTTCGGGGCCCGCGCCTCATGGGGTCTGCCGTCACGGCGGCAGATAAAAGGGGCCTATAGGGGATGTCGCTGGCGTTTTCCGCGGTGTCTTCGGGGTGCCGCATCTTAGGGGCCGCGCGGTGCAAACGGCAAGGCTGGAGGTTTTCGCCATCGTGGCGAAACACAGTGAAAACGCAATCCGGGCGGCTGGTCCAACAACATTTGGACTGGCGCGCCTTCGCCTTCTGGGCACGTCAACGTGAACCTCAACAACGGCAACTTGAATGACAAACCGAACGCCAACAACAATTACGCGGCGGCTGTCCTTTGAGTGGGTGTTGGGTGGCTGTTGGCTGGCCCGTCAGAGCAACATCACAGGTCAGACTGCATCAACCAGTGTGCACGGATTCTTAAATGGGAGTATCGCAAATCGGCAGGCAAAAAGTAGCGGCGCAAGCTTCCCAAATAGTGGTGATAGATGTATTTGCGCAGCGTGTAGGTGTTGGCATGGCCAAGCAGCCCGTAGTAGCTGTTGAGCGTGGAGAGCATGCGCCTGAGCAGCACAGGCGAGGCGTCGCCATTGGCCAACCTGATCGAGTGCAGGGCCAGCCATTTGTCCCATTCTCCGCGTTCGGGTGGTGCCACAGCGCCCACTTCTTGGGGCGCCAGCAGGTACATGAACCACGCGATCCTTCGGCGCAGGGCGCGTACCGTGCGTTGCCGTGTCAGGGTGTGGTGGGGGTACACGATACTGCCCAGGAAGTCCATGCCCTGCGCGCAGCGTTGCATGACGATTTTATGGGGGTGCAGTGTCAGGCGCAGTTGCTCATGCAAAAATTGTTCAACGCGCGCCTTCCACTTCATCAAGGTCTGGGGGTCGTCGGCCAGCAAAACGAAGTCGTCCACGTAGCGCACATAACCGCTCACCTTGAGCTGGTGTTTGATGAATTGGTCCAGCTCGTTGAGGTAGACGTTGGCAAAAAATTGGCTGGTCAGGCTGCCAATGGGCATCCCAACGCCAGCAGAGCATTGAAACAAGGATTTGTGCAGGGGTATTTCTTTGAGCAACGCAAGGTTGCCGCTGCGTACAGGGGGAGGGTCAATGGGCGACTGGCTCAGTATCGCGGTGGCGACTTGATCAAGTCTTTGCAGGGTTTGTGTGCCGTAGGGCAAGTTGGGCCATGCCCGTTGCCAAAGGCCCAACAAAATGCGCCGGTCGATGCTGGGAAAGCAGGCTTGAATGTCGAGCTTGATGTACCAACGGCGCCCCGGTTGGCGCATAAAGTGTTGCAACCGTTTCACAGCGGCGTGGGTGCCTTTTCCCTTGCGGTTGGCGTAGCTGTCGTCAATGAAGCGTTTGTCCCACCAGGGTTCGATATGGCGGATGAGCCACTGGTGTACCAAACGGTCAGCAAAAGCAGGCGCAAAGATTTCACGCAGTTTGGGGTCCGTTACGACAAATACCGTGAACGCTTGCGGTTGATAAGTGCCTTGCGCGATGGCGCGAGCCAGGCCCAGAACGATGTCTGGCAAGACCATGAAGTGCGCGCGCTTGTGTTCGCTGTTGCCAGCATCGGCCGCACAGGCGAAGAGTTGCCTGGCCAAGTGTTGGATGTCTGCGATGTGGGCTGCGCCCAAGTGCGCTGCTTTGGTCTTGGGGGTTGAGTCTGTATGGATCGGGAGTTCAAGCATCCACAAATTTTCTCAGACGTGCTGACGCTGACGCAAATTTATTACCCAATGCACAACAATTTCCCCAAACCATTTCGATTTGCGGTGGGTGAGCGCATCCTTGAAGAGTTGGCCGAGTGTTTGAGGCTGATCGTGCTGGCCAATGCCGTCGACAAGCGATCATTGCCCGGTTGTGCAGAGGGGGCAGCTTTGGTGCGGCGAGTGCGTGCGGCAGTTGAAGTTGTACGCGGTTTTTTACTGCTGGCCTGGAAGCTGAAGTTTGTGTCGCACGGTGGGTTGGTCGAGCTGTCAACTAGGCTGGAAGCCATCAGCAGGCAGGCAGCTCGTTGGCAGCAGTGGTTTGACGCAAAAATACCGTGAATTGGGTGCCATTTCGATTTGAAGAATGGACATGAATCCGCCCCTGATGGATATCGACGATACGCTTGACAAGATACAAGCCTAGCCCGGTTCCGGGTTTATGTTCACCGTTGGCGCCGCGGTGCAATGGCCTAAATATATATTGCAGTTCATTCGCTGGAATGCTCTGGCCAACGTTATGGACGGAAATACGAACCCCGTGGTTACGCATGCCCTGGATGGTCACGTTGATCGGAGCACCCGGGTCCCCATGGATGCGCGCATTAGTCACCAGGTTTCTCACCAGAATGCACGCCAGCCCGTCATCACACCTTAAGGTATTAGGCAAATTACTGCTTGCTATTTCAACCTGCCCCAAATCAGCTGCCCGCAAATCGTTCGTGATATCGGCTAGTAATTCCTGTACATCGCACAGCCNNCACAGCGATGGTTTGAAAACCAAATTATCCGGCGCCGGATGCAGCCTCAGCATGTGGACATCAATCAAATCGTTAAGCCGATCAGAAGCACGTCTAATTCTTTCATAGCGTTTCAGACTGAAGTCGTCCGCGCCATTGTGGGCTGAGCCAAACAATAAGTTCTGGACTGTCAGATTGATGACCGCTGCCGGCGTTCGCAGTTCATGTGAGAGGCTTCGGAAGAAGTTCAAACGGTCGGCGTTCATCTGCGCCTCCATGGCTGCTCTGACCTTCGTGTTTTCGACATCGAGTTTTGCCCGATTCTCCTTATGTCTCGTATCTAAAAGAATCCAGGCTAACCCTATGGTGGTGGCCACCAAAAAAATCACAACCACATAGCTCGAAAAGCGCACTTCCGTCCAGATACTGGGTTCAATAATTCCCAAGCTTCGAAACAATCTTGCGAGCATCAAAATGCGGATTAAGTTGTAGGTCAACAGCGTGAAGGAGTTTGCCAAATTCTTCGAACGCAAGAGGTAGCGGATGGAGACCGGAAGCAACATGCTGTTCAAGGCAGCAGCGCCAAATACCAGCGTCTTGGCAATCAGGTCATATTGATTGATCAGAATCAGTATGGATGTAACCAGGCACAGGCCCAGTACGGAGACAAGCGCGTATCGTCGCTTAACAAACCGAGCTTCTAAGTTGGCCCCTTTGGTTGGTAGGCGCATGAGTTCATATTCAAAATATATTCCCAGTACTAAAATTGTTACAAAGCTGTTAGCAATCAATAGATCCGGGCTCAATTTTGTTGCGGGAAATCCTAGCCATTGCAGGCTTCCTGTTGCAATTGTTGAGGTGAGTACGTAGGCCGTGGCGTACCACAAAAAATACAGGATGATTTTCTCGCGGAACAGTGCATATAAAAGCAAGTTGATGAGGACGATGACGGTAAAAAAACCACTTATCAAGCCGATACTGCGCATCTCAGTGACGGCCATGTCATAAAACGCAAGTGGATGCCATACCTTGACCGCAGTGAAGAATTGAACGTGACTGACGATGCGGATGTAGACAATTTGAGGTCGATTCTCTGGCAGCGCGATTCTGAAGACTATGTTTCTAAAATTGACTTCTCGCGCGGTGTCTGGGAAATTCTCTCCGGCCTGGTGATATTCAACCCCGCCATCAGGCGTTGGCATGGCAAGCAATATGTCCTTGGCCCGCGTGCTTTGAAACTCCAGAAACCAGATGGCACTGGCACCCTTGGGCCGCTCAATAGAGAACCGCTGCCATATCGCCTCATGCATTTTGGGGAAATGAATTTTTTCGCTGCCGGGCGAGAAGGCCTGCTCGCGCACCTCCGCCAAGGACATTGTCTCGGTGGTGTCGATATATTGGGGTAGTCGGGGTCCTCTTGTTCTTAGTGCGTTTTAGGACGTTTCAGAAGCCCCTATCCATGCGGGTTCCCAGGGCACGTCCTCTCGCAACCCGCATGGTTGCTTGATTCTCTGACCCCCTCCCTCCGCAAAGCGGCATTAGGCCTACATTGCGTCTCGGCAACGCGATTTCCAGCAGTTGGTAGCTTTTCTTGCATCAACGTCCCGCAAGCCGATAATGCCCGGCTCAAAGACCAAAACAAGGATTCCGGTGGAACATTGGAGAGCACCCTTCCTGGGACTGCGTGACATCCCGGCAGCCCTGGACGACTTCGAACTCACGACCTTTTTCTCGTACAGCGCCGCCGAACTGGCGGTCATCCGTTCGCTGCGCAAACCGCTGCACCGGATCGGCCTGGCCCTGCACATGGGGTTCATCCGCATGAGCGGGCGCACCCTGGACGCGGTGGACAGAATCCCGAAAGTGCTGTGGAGCCACCTTGGCACCCAGCTCGGCATTGAGCCGCCAGAGATGGGCACGCTGCGGTCCCTCTACATTGACCGCATGCGCACGCTGTCCGAGCACCAGCAACTGGCCTATCGGACGCTGGGCTTCCNNACGGAACACCAGCGGCGCTACGTGGTGCGCTGGTTGCGCGAAACGCTCAATGGTCGCTCGGACCACACCTCGCTTCTTCCTGAAACGAAGCGCTGGTTCTATGACCACCGCATCCTGCAAATTGCGCCCCGTGAACTCAAAAGCCTGATTGCCGCTGCGCTCAAGGACCATGAAGCGCAACTGCTCAAGGCAATTGAGCATGCGTATGGCCAGCAAAAGCTTCAGGAGTGGGATTCGGCCCTGAACTCCAAGACTGCAGATGGCACCCCGTTGCAATCCTGGCTGTGGGCGGCACCGCTGAAACAGTCCACGGTCCAGATCACCCAATTTTTTGACAAGGTGGACCACTTGCGCACCATGGGCGTTGCCGACCATTGGCCCACCACCGTGAATGACGCGGCCGTCCGCTACTATGCCCGGCGCTGCGCCCACCGGGCGCCATCGGCCAGCAAGCGCATAACATCGACTCGCCGAAGTCTGGAAGTCGCCTGTTTTCTGCGCTATGCCCTGT
>DFWT01000090.1:4817-4996 GCA_002381045.1 Rhodoferax sp. UBA4127 | reverse complement strand
ACGGTGCAGGGCAAACTCGACATTGCCCACTACATCACCACGCCGAAAGGTCAGATTGCTGGGCGAGTACTTTTGGTGGACGACCTGGCTGATTCCGGCCATACCTTGAACGCTGTGATGCAGCAGCTCAAAACCAACTACTCGCCGATCACCGAATTGCGCAGTGCGGTGATCTGGAC
>DFWT01000090.1:0-4801 GCA_002381045.1 Rhodoferax sp. UBA4127 | reverse complement strand
GACTTCTTGCCGACCAATCCCTGGATTCATCAGCCCTTTGAGAGTTACGACAACACCCGTCCCGAGCAATTGATTGCCAAGTGGAGCGTGTGAGTTTCACGCTGTGCGGCCATGCATGAACTTTCCACCACGCTGATCCACCACCCGTACCAGCCTCCGGACGGTTTCGACGCGCCACTGCCAGGCATTTTTAAGGCGTCGACGGTTTATTTTCCCAATGTCGCTGCGATGCGTCAGTTTGAATGGAAGGACAAGAGCGCCTACACCTATGGGCTGCATGGCACACCCACCACCTACACCTTGGAAGAGCGGCTGTGTACCCTGGAAGGCGCCCGCCAGTGCCTGCTGGTTCCCAGTGGGCTGGCAGCCATCGCCACGGTGTCGTTGGCACTTTTGGCATCTGGCGATGAGGTGCTTCTGCCTGACAACGCTTATGGTCCTTCCAAGGCGCTGGCCGAGGCCGAATTGCGGCTGTGGGGCATCACCCACAGGTACTTCGACCCTATGGATCCTTCGGACCTGGCAGCCAAGATTTCGCCAAGAACCAAGTTGGTATGGCTGGAAGCCGCTGGCTCGGTCACTTTGGAATTTCCCGACCTGTGCAAGCAGGTCCAGATTTGTCGCCGTGCCGGGGTGCGTTGTTCGCTAGACAACACCTGGGGAGCAGGACTGGCCTTCAAGCCTTTTGATCTGCAGCCAGGTGTGACGCCCGCATTGGCGGTCGATGTGTCGATACACGCCCTCACCAAGTATCCCAGTGGCGGTGGTGATGTGCTCATGGGCAGCATCAGCACGATTGACAGCAAGCTGCACATGCAGATCAAACTGTGTCACATGCGTCTGGGTTTGGGGGTAGGTGCCAACGACGCTGAAGCTGTGTTACGTGCTTTGCCCAGCATGTCCCTGCGCTACCGTGCCCATGACGAAAGCACGCGGGTTCTGGCTCGTTGGTGTCTGGGTCGTTCAGAGTTTGCCCAGGTGTTGCACCCGGCACTTCCTCAATCTCCCGGCCATGCGCACTGGCGAGCGTTGTGCGGAGAGGCAACTGGTAGCGCTGCCGGTTTGCTAAGCGTGATGTTTCGGCCAAGTTATTCACAGACGCAAATTGATGCGTTTTGCGACGCATTGACCTTGTTCAAAATTGGCTACAGCTGGGGCGGACCGGTGAGTTTGGTGGTGCCGTACGACCTGGGCAGCATGCGCCAGAGTTGGCCGGGTCACCTGGCCCCCGGTACCTTGGTGCGGTTTTCAGTGGGTCTGGAAGCCACAGCTGATCTGCAAGCCGATTTGGCACACGCTCTGGACGCCTTGGGTGCGCCGGCTTGACTTGACCCGATCTGGCCCGCCCAGCGCGTTGTCAATGCCGACGGCTAAAATCGCCGCAACTACTTGAAAGAATATTTTGGCAACACCTAATTACGGCTACGAAAAGCGTCAGAAAGAACTGGCGAAAAAGAAGAAGAAAGAAGAAAAACTCAAAGACAAAGCCCAGCGAAAAGCGGGTGAGGGTGGCCCCGATTCAGGGCCTGAAGCGGGTGCCAACCCAGAGCCCTCAAGTAACGGTTGATTGGCCGTTTTTCTCGGGTTTTGCAGGACTGCACCTCAGGTCAAGCTGCACTCACTACCTGTTGTGCGATCAGCGTCATGGCCTCTGGCGAGCGGTCCCTGGGATGCAGAGCGACGGCACTGTCAAATTGTTTGAAATTGCGCACCATCGACTGCAGGTAGGCCGGATCGTAATGGCTGTGCAACAGGTCCAGAACCACCGGGGCGAACGCACCGGCACGGGCTTGGGCTTGCCAAGCCTGTACAACTGAACGCCCCTTCAATGCCGTCAACGCTTCCAGCCGACCGCAGAAGTAGTCCACATCCTTGATCAGATGGTCGTAGTCTTCCATCAGCAGTGCGACCCGCTGGTGGTCGGGCAATACCAGATTCAGGCAGGTACTGGCCCGCAAGGCTTCAATCAGTGCCATCGGTACCGACAGGTTGCCCACTTTTTTGCTTTCACTCTCCACAAATACGGGTCGAGCCGGATCAAACGCGCGCAGTTGGTTCCAAATCAGTGTGTCAAAGCCTTTTTGACTCGGTTGTTTTAGCCCTAGAACCGCGCCGAGGACTGAGCTTCGGTGATTCGCCAGGTCTTCCAGGTCCAGCACTTGCGCCCCGCAATTGCGCATGGCCTGCAGCAGCCGTGTTTTGCCATTGCCCGTAGGCCCACACACCACCTGAAACTTGAGTTGCGAGACCCTCTGCACTGTGTCTTGCACGATGGCGGCCCGAAACGCCTTGTAGCCGCCTTCCACAATCGTGACTTTGAATCCGATCTGACTCAGGATTAAGGACAGTGAACCACTGCGCTGCCCACCACGCCAGCAATAGGTCAAAGGCTTCCAGTCTTTGGGCTTGTCAATCACGTCGCGCTCAATGTGGGCGGCAATGTTGCGCGCGGCAATGGCGGCACCCCGTTTGCGTGCCTCAAACGGATTTACCTGCTTGTACAAGGTGCCAATCTGGATGCGCTCGGCATTGTTCAGCGTGGGCCAATTGATGGCACCAGGCAGCCGGTCTTCGGCAAACTCATCTTCACTGCGCGCATCAATCACCGCGTCAAACATATCCAGTTGGGCAATCGCCTCGCTGGCAGGCATGGGTGTCAGACTCATCTGATTTCCTTTTTGAGCGCTGGCCACACATTGGCAAGAATGATGGGATGGGCAGCTTCTTTGGGGTGGATGCGGTCCGCCTGAAACCAAACCAAGCTGTCGGGCGCGTCGGCAATGCCTTTGAGCATGAAGGGAACCAAACCTGCGCCCGTTGACTTGGCGACAGCGCCATACATAGAGGCAAATTTTTGACTGTAATCGCGCCCATAGTTGGGTGGCATTTGCATGCCCAGCAACAGCACCTTGGCCCCAGCCTCTTGTGCGGCCCGCGTCATCTTGACCAGATTGGTCCGGGTCAGTTCCAATGGCAAGCCGCGCAGCGCGTCATTGCCGCCCAGCTCAATCACCACCAAGCTGGGCTTGTGTTGCGCCAGCAAAGGGGTGAACCTGGCCAAGCCGCCGGAGGTGGTGTCGCCACTGATGCTGGCATTGACCACGGTGGCAGGCATCTTTTCGTCATTTAGCTTCTTCTCAAGCAACGCCACCCAGCCACTGCCGCGTTGGAGTCCATATTCGGCACTCAAAGAGTCACCTACCACCAAAATGCGAGTCGGTGTTTTGGCCACCGTGGCGGCTGTGGCTGTCGATTTCAACCCCACGAGGGTGGCCGCAATCGCTGCCGCGATACAGTCACGGCGAGTGATGTTGCTTGGTGTTTTTAGGGAATTCATGACGGATTGCATTATTTCGGTGGAGCATGTCTTCAAAAGTGTGACCGACTCCACTGGCACGCTCGACATTTTGCGCGATATCAATTTCTCCTTGATGCCACAGGAAACAGTGGCCATTGTCGGTGCATCCGGTTCGGGGAAAAGCACTTTGTTGTCGATCATCGCGGGGTTGGACACCCCAAGTAAAGGCACCGTCCGGCTGGCTGGCCAGGACATGTTTGCCATCGATGAAGACGCTCGTGCCGCCTTGCGCGCCGAAAAGGTCGGGTTTGTGTTTCAGAGCTTTCAATTGCTTGGTAATTTGACCGCCCTGGAGAACGTGATGCTACCGCTGGAGCTTGCCAGCAGGCGGGACGCACGGCAGGCTGCCACCGAAATGCTGGCCCGGGTGGGCTTGTCACAGCGTCTGGGCCACTACCCCAAGGTGCTGTCAGGGGGCGAGCAGCAACGTGTGGCGCTGGCGCGTGCCTTTGTGGTGCAACCCGACTTGCTGTTGGCCGATGAACCCACTGGCAGTTTGGACTTTGCCACGGGTGAGAAAGTCATGGAACTGATGTTTGATTTGAACCGTGAACTCGGCACCACCCTAGCGCTGGTGACCCATGACCGCGCGATTGCCTCGCGCTGCCAGAGATCGATCACCATCGAGGCTGGCTGCCTGGTTTAGCCCCGGTGTCTCAGCCCCGATAATTGGGGCATGTCCACACCCAAAGTTTTGTTTGGCTTTCATGCCGTTGGCGTGCGTCTTAAGACCGCACCGCAATCCATCGTTGAAATATTTGTCGATCCTGGCCGTCGGGATGCCCGCATGCGCCAGTTCGTTGAACGGGCTCAGGATGCCGGTGTGCGCTTGGCTGAGGCTGATGGTGTACGTCTGGCGCGTATGTGTGGCAGCCATGGCCACCAGGGCGTGGCGGCAAGGGTGAATTCAATTGCCCAGGTACATTCCTTGGACGAATTGCTGGAAAACCTGGAAGCGGCCAATGCGGCCTTGCCGCCTGAGCAGCGCGTCCCACCGCTGATCTTGGTGCTCGATGGTGTGACCGACCCGCATAACCTCGGTGCCTGCCTGCGTGTGGCAGATGGGGCAGGCGCGCACGCTGTGATTGCACCTAAAGACCATGCTGCCGGCATCAATGCCACCGTGGCCAAGGTCGCCAGTGGCGCGGCTGAGACTGTGCCGTACTTCATGGTAACCAACCTGGCGCGGACGCTCAATGAACTCAAAGAGCGCAACATCTGGANNGCGGATTCCAATGCAGGGGGCGGTCGAGAGCCTCAACGTCTCGGTGGCCAGCGGTGTTTGTTTGTATGAAGCCACGCGCCAGCGGCATGCATTGACAGCAGGATAGACGAAAGAGCTGAATCTATCGGTGCAGAGTGCAAGGGGCAAAAAAAACACGGCAAATTGCCGCGTTTTCATTGGTGCATGGCAGCTTACTCGATCTTGGCCTTGGCGCGCAG
>DFWT01000169.1 GCA_002381045.1 Rhodoferax sp. UBA4127 | reverse complement strand
GCTATTTCATCAACAACCAGCCTGTGCGGCGGCGTGACGTGCAGGATGTGTTTTTGGGCACAGGTCTGGGTCCACGCGCCTACGCCATCATTGGTCAGGGAACCATTAGCCGCATTATCGAAAGCAAGCCCGAAGAACTGCGCTTGTTTCTAGAGGAAGCCGCTGGGGTTTCCAAGTACAAAGAGCGGCGCCGAGAAACAGAAAACCGGCTCAGTGACACCCGCGAGAACCTGACACGGGTGCAGGATATCCTGCGGGAACTGAACGCCAATCTGGACAAGCTAGAAAAGCAGGCGGAAGTCGCCCAGAAGTACCACGCTCTGAACGAATCGGTGACGCTCAAGCAACAACAACAATGGTTTTTGAAGCGGGCCGAGGCGCAGGCCGACCAGAACCGCATCCATACAGAGTCCCAGGTTGCTGTGAATGCACTTGAGAGTCGCACCGCCGATCTGCGGCATGTCGAGGCCGAACTCGAAGCCGTTCGACAAGCCCATTACGCGGCGGGTGATCAGGTCAATCAAGCGCAGGGACGGCTGTACGAAGCCAGTGCCGAAGTAGGGCGCCTCGAGACCGAAATCCGCTTCGTGGTGGAAAGCCGTCAACGGGTGGCGCTTCGACTGCAAACCCTTCAAGAGCAAGATACCCAATGGGCAACCCGCAGCCAGGATGCTCAAACTGAACTTGGTCAATTAACAGATCTGGAACAGCTTGGCTCAGAAAAAACGGCGCTGTTGGCAGCACAGGTGGAGGAACAGGCTCAGGCTCTGCCTGAACTCGAAGACGCTTTGCGCCTGGCACAGCGTATGTCTGCCGAACAGCGCGCACTGGTCGCCCAAGTGCAGCAACAGCTTGGTGTGTTAGCCGCTGAGCAACGCAGCCTGCAAGAGCAGCTTCGTCAGTTGGGCACGCGGCGTGAACGCCTGCTGGCTGATCGCAATGGCTTGGCGATGCCTGATGAACTGCAACTTAAAGACCTGTACAACCAGCACCAGCATGCAGAGGCTGAAACTGAAATTGCCGAAGCCCGGCTGGCCGAGTTGCAGGACAGTGTGCCTGAGCTTGACGACAAGCGGCGTGAGCAACAGGCACTTGTCAATTCAGAATCCGCCCAGCTTGCCGATTTGTCGGCTCGGCTAGAAGCACTGAAGGCCTTGCAAGACAAGGTCAAAACCGATGGCAAGTTGCAGCCATGGCTGCAACGGCACGGGTTGGATCATTTGCAAGGCCTGTGGAGCCGGTTGCATATCGAGCAAGGCTGGGAAAACGCCTTGGAAGGGGCCTTGCGCGAGCGCCTTGGTGCCCTGGAGGTCAGCCACCTGGAGATGGTGCGTGCGTTTGACCAGGATNNGAGTTTGCTGAAAGTTCATGACAGCGGGCAACAGGAAGTGCTGGATGACTGGCTGCAGGGGATCTATACCGCTAGTGATTTGGTTCAGGCTCTGGCCAATCGGTCACGCCTGCAACCCGGTGAAACCATCTACGTCAAGACCGGCCATGCGGTGAGTCTGCACAGTGTGAGTTTTTACGCACCAGACTCCGAGCAGGCTGGTTTGTTGGCGCGCGCCCAGGAAATCGAAAACCTGGAAAAACAGCACCGTGCCCAGGTGTTGATCGCTCAAGAATCGCGCTCCGCTTTGATTCGCGCCGAAGCCGCTTATGCCGATGCCTCTGGGCGCCTTGTGGTGGCTCGAAAAGAGGGTGCTGATCTGCGTACGCGTGCTCACCAACTTCAGGTGGAGACGCTTCGCCTTGGACAGTTGGCCGAGCAAGCGCGCAACCGCAGCGTGCAGATTGCCGACGATCTGGCCGAAGTCGATGCGCAGCTCGGGGACTTGCAGGAGCGCAGCGTCACTGACGAAGCGCGGTTCGAAGAACTCGATATGCAGTTGGCCGACACCCAGGAGCGCCATGCGCAGTTGGAAGACGCCGTTATTCTGGCTGAACGCAAATTGGCCGAGTGTCGCGAACAACAACGCGGTCTCGAACGTCAAGCGCAAGAAGCCAGTTTTTCATTGCGCAGCATTGAGGCGCGTCGCGCTGAACTCGCTCGTGCTATTGAAACAGCAGCGCAACAGGCTGAATCAATAAGGGCTGAGGCCCAAAGAGCGCAAGAGGAATTGGTTCGCTTGAATGACGCTGCGGCCCAAGGTGGCTTGCAGCAAGCGCTGACGGTGAAGTTGGAACGTGAACAGGTGTTGGCGGCACAGCGCAGCCAATACGACGATCTGACGGCCAAACTGCGCGCCAGTGACGAGCGGCGCCTTCAATTTGAACGAGATTTGGACCCCCTGCGTGCCCGCATTACCGAATACCAGCTCAAAGAGCAGGCGGCCCGCATCGGTTTTGACCAATATGATCAGCTGCTCACTGACGCACAGGCGAACCTTGCTGCGCTGGCCGAATCGGTGACACAAGGAGCCGTCAAACTGAGTGGCATGCAAAGCGAAATTGACCGTTTGCACCGTGATATCACTGCCCTGGGTGCGGTCAATCTGGCGGCCCTGGATGAGCTCACCGCGTCGCGGGAGCGCAAGTCATTTTTGGATGCCCAAATGCTTGACCTCACCGAGGCCATGACCACGCTGGAAGACGCCATCAAGAAGATCGACGCTGAGACCCGAGACCTGCTCTCGGGTACCTTTAACGCGGTCAACGAACACTTTGGCAAGATGTTCCCCGAGTTGTTTGGTGGTGGCAATGCCCGCTTGGTGATCACCGGCGATGAAATCCTTGACTCGGGTGTCCAGGTCATTGCGCAGCCTCCTGGTAAAAAGAACCAGAGCATTGCCTTGCTCTCAGGTGGTGAAAAAGCACTGACCGCCATTGCGCTGGTGTTTGCGATCTTTCAGCTCAACCCGGCACCGTTTTGCCTGCTCGACGAGGTGGATGCACCGCTGGACGATGCGAATACCGAGCGCTATGCCAAGCTGGTGACCCGCATGAGCCGGGAAACCCAGTTTTTGTTCATCAGCCACAACAAAATTGCCATGGAAATGTCTGAGCAATTGATTGGTGTAACCATGCAAGAGCAGGGCGTATCGCGTATCGTCGCAGTGGACATGGATGTGGCCTTGAGCCTGGCTGAAGCGGAGTAATACATGAGCCAATTGCAATGGGGGCTGACCATCGCCGGTACAGCACTGCTGGTCGGCATGCTGCTGCATACCCTGTGGATGACCCGTCGCGCACGCCCGCGCCAGCCCGAGGCACCGGCAACCGGCTTGGATGACCCCTTTGGTCCACGCGAGCCAACGCTGGATCATGATGCCTTTGAAGACACCGGTTTTGCCCTGCCAGTGCCCGAAAAAAAGCCCACCCTGGATGCGTTAATCGATGTCATTGCGCCGGTTTCACTGGATGCAGCGGTCTCGGGTGATGCGCTGCTGGCCGCTTTGCCACCGACACGGCGTGTGGGCAGCAAACCGTTCACCGTAGAAGGTTTTGATGATGCAACCAAGCGCTGGGAGTTTCCCGTACCCGGGCAACGCTACAACCAATTGCAAGCTGGTATTCAGTTGGCCAATCGGGGTGGGGCGTTAACCGAGATCGAGTTCTCCGAGTTTGTGGTGAAAACCCAGGCCTTTTGTGACACCGTGGGAGGCACGCCCGATTTTCCAGAAATGCGCCAGGAGGTCGCCAGGGCGCGCGAACTGGACATGTTTGCCAGTGACCATGACGCTCAGCTCAGCTTCGTTTTGCGAGCCCGTCGCGCAGCCTGGAGCCCCAGTTACATCCAGAAAATGGCTTCAAAGCTGGGCTTTGTACCCGGCGCGATGGTTGGGCGCCTGGTGGTACCCGCCAGCCAGGTGGGTTTGCCGCCTGTCCTCAGCCTGACCTTTGATTCGCAAGCCGCGCTGGCTGATGACCCCACGCAGTCGGCTTTGCGTGAAATCATGTTGAGCCTGGATGTTGCACAAGTTGATCGCGGTGAACGTGCCTTTGCCCGCATGCGCGAAGCGGCACAAGCGTTGGCGGAGCAGATGGACGGTGTGGTCAGTGATGACAACGGTGTCGCGCTGCCAGCTGAGGCCATGGACGTGATTGCGTCAGAACTTGAGGTACTGTACGACACCCTGGCCCAGCGTGAGCTGGCCGCTGGGTCATCGTTGGCGCGACGCTTGTTTTCTTGACGCTCTCGGGTTCATCGCTTGATGCCAACTGCCGATCTTTTTGCTGAGGTACCTGACGACGCCGTGCGCCTGGCTGAACTGAAGCAACTGCTGCATGCCCACGCCCATCGCTACTACGTGTTGGATGACCCAAGCGTTCCAGACGCCGAATACGACCGATTGTTCAAGGAACTCCAGGCGCTTGAAGATGCGCACCCTGAGTGGGTCACCGCGGATTCACCCACACAGCGGGTCGGAGGCAAGGCACTTGACCAGTTTGCGCAAGTGCGCCATGCCGTGCCTATGCTCAGCATCCGCACGGAGACCGATACCGAGGCCAGCGGCGCCGAGCAGTTTGACGCACGCATTCGCCGTGAACTGGGCCTGACCGACAACGACCCATCAGTTGAGTACATGGCTGAGCCCAAGTTTGACGGCCTGGCCATGAGCCTGCGTTATGTAGACGGCGTTCTGGTTCAGGCTGCCACCCGGGGTGATGGTGAAACCGGTGAAGATGTGACGCAAAACATCCGCACGATTGGCCAGATACCGCTGCAGCTCCCCGATGGCGCACCCACGATCCTGGAGGTGCGCGGTGAGGTCTACATGCGCCGCGATGACTTTGAGGCCTTGAACGAGCGCCAGCGCCAAAAAATCGCAGCGGGTGCCAAAGGTGAGAAGACCTTTGTCAACCCGCGCAACGCAGCTGCAGGCGCAGTTCGGCAGCTGGACCCGGCCATTGCGGCTCAGCGGCCCTTGAGCTTTTTTGCTTATGGTGTGGGCGAGGTCAAACTGTCGGATGCCAAAGAGCTGCCATGGCTAACCCATGACGTGATGCTGCAAACTTTGAAATCTTGGGGTTTTCCGGTCTGCGCCTTTGCCAAACAAGCGCAAGGAGCTGCTGAATTGGTAGCCTTCTACCAGTCCATCGGTCAACAGCGTGACGCTTTGGGCTACGACATCGATGGTGTGGTCTATAAGGTCAACAGCCTGGCGTTGCAACGGCAACTGGGTTTTGTCACCCGTGAGCCACGTTGGGCGGTAGCGCACAAATTTCCAGCGCAAGAGATGTTGACCACCGTGCTGGCCATTGATGTGCAGGTGGGGCGCACCGGCAAGCTCACCCCGGTGGCCAAGCTAGCACCGGTGTTTGTCGGTGGTGTCACGGTGACCAATGCCACCTTGCACAACGAAGACGAGGCCCGCCGCAAAGACGTGCGTGTGGGTGACACCGTCATTGTGCGCCGCGCCGGTGATGTCATTCCGGAAGTGGTGTCAGTGCTGCTGGACAAGCGCGTGGGTGACCCAGCCGCGTTCAGCATGCCACAGAGCTGTCCGGTCTGTGCCAGTGTGGCTGTGCGCGAAGAGGGCGAAGCCGACTACCGTTGCACTGGCGGGCTGTTTTGCAGCGCCCAGCGCAA
>DFWT01000119.1 GCA_002381045.1 Rhodoferax sp. UBA4127 | reverse complement strand
ACCAGCATGGCGTTGATGCCACCGGTCTCGGCAATCAATGGCACGATGGCGCCGTCTTTGGCAGCCAGCGCGCGGTTGATGATTTTGGCAACCTGGGTGCTACCGGTGAACACCACACCCGCCACACCGGGTGCGGCCACCAGCGCCGCGCCCACCGTCTCACCCGGGCCGTGGAGCAGTTGCAGCGCGCCTTCTGGCACACCCGCTGCATGCAGCAACTTGACTGCCTCCAGGGCAATGCCAGGGGTTTGCTCTGCCGGTTTGGCCAGCACCGTGTTGCCGGTGGCCAGGGCAGCGGCCACTTGGCCCATGAAGATGGCCAGCGGGAAATTCCAGGGGCTAATGCAGACCCAGGGGCCACGGGCGATCAGACGCAGCTCGTTGCTCTCACCCGTGACACCCAGCACCGTGTCGCCCTCCATGCCCGGCATCACCTGCGGCGCCATGATGCGCTCGGCCTGCTGTGCGTAGTAGCGCAAAAAGTCAATGGCTTCACGCACCTCACCCACTGCGTCATTCCAAGTTTTGAAAGCTTCCTTGACCAGCAAGGCGCTAAAGCGGGGCAACTCTGATTGCAAGGCATCGGCCGCGCTGCGGAGCATGGCGGCTCGGACAGCAACCGATGTCTTGCTCCATGTTTTGTAGCTCTTAGCGCTTATTTCTAGAGGGTCAGAGACCAATTTTTCATCAAACACCGGCACCACTGGCACACGCACCGTCTGATAGGCCGCTAAGAGTTGCTCACGCATGGCCGGCACGCTCAGATCCACACCGGCACTGTTGCGACGCTGAAAGCCAAACAGATCGGGGGGCAGCGGCAGGGACGGGTGCGGCTCGGGGCGCATCGGTGAAATCAGTAAGTCGTTAATCGGCACGGTCTCGTCGGCCAGCTGGTGCACGAAAGAGGAATTGGCACCGTTTTCTAGCAAGCGGCGCACCAGGTAGGCCAGCAAATCCTTGTGTGCACCCACCGGGGCATAAACGCGGCAAGCCACTTGCGGGTTGGCCAACACCTCGCGGTAAATGCCTTCACCCATGCCGTGCAGGCGTTGCAATTCAAACGGAGCTTTTGTCTTCGCGGCCATTTGCAAAATGGCGGCGGCAGTGGCGGCATTGTGGGTGGCGAACTGCGGGTAGATGGCATCGGGTGCGTCCAGCAGCGCACGGGCGCAGGCCAGGTAAGACACATCGGTGTGATGTTTGTGGGTGAACACCGGGTAATGCGGCAGGCCCAGCTCTTGCGCCCGTTTGATCTCGGCATCCCAATACGCGCCTTTGACCAGGCGGCACATCAGGCGCAACTTGTATTTGCGCGCCAGATCGGTCACATGCGCGATAAGCTCCAGTGCGCCCAGTTGGTACGACTGCAAGGCCATACCAAACCCGCGCCAGTTGGGATGATGCTGGGCGACTTTGGCCAAGAGCGCCTCGAACACTTCGAGTGAAAGCTCCAAGCGGTCCACTTCTTCGGCATCGATGGTCAGGTTGATGTTGGCGCGCGCCGCCTGCTCACACAGACCCCAGACGCGTGGCACCAGTTCCGTCATGACCCGCTGGATTTGGGCGTCTTCGTAGCGCGGGTGCAGCGCGCTGAGTTTGATGGATATGCCATCATTGAGCTCACAAGCCCTTGATTTGTCAGCGTCAGCAGCTATCGACTCAATCGCATGCTGGTAACTTGCCAAGTGAATGAGCGCGTCGGCATCGGTGCGTGCGCCTTCGCCCAGCATGTCGTAGCTGTAGCGCAAGTTGGGTTGTTTGCGCTGGGCGGCTGCCGCTTCTTTCATGCCCTCGGCAATCGTCTGGCCCAGAACAAACTGGCGGCCCAGCAACTGCACGGCGCGCAGCGTGGCGGCTACTACCGTTTTGGCACCCAACTTGACCATCAGACCCGGCTCGGTGCTGGGCTGGTCTGCACCCGGGCTGCTGGGCAAGAAGTGCTTGCTCATGGCAATCGCGGTGCTGGACAGGCGCGACATCACCTTGTCACCGGCCGCGTCAAAATCAGCCCGGCCTAGCTGATCTGCAGTCAGGGCAATGGCGGTTTCGGCATCGGGCACGCGCAGCAAAGCCTCAGCCAGTCGCATCAGGGCCAGGCCTTCGGCGCTGGAGATCGGGTACTCCTTGAGCAAGCTTTCCATGGCCCAAAACGGCGGCGGGTTGTCGCGCACCGCCTGCACCCAAGGCGTGGCCATTTGCACGACTTGCGCCCAGTCCAGCGCGTTTTGGAGCGAGGCCAGGCGGGCATCCACGGTGGGGCCTTCGGGTTGGTAGGGATTGGGCAGGCGCGAAGGGTGTGACATGGTGAACTCCGTGAACAAACGAATACGCTATGTTCTATGAATTTATGCTGAGTTATTGGTTATATTTTTATGATTTGTTAGATTTATACTCATTAAAAATGCACGCCTCTCAATAAACTACCAAGTACAAAGGTTTCCACCCCGCAATGGAACTGATAGAGCATGCCAACACGACACCCCATGAACTTTGACCGCATTGATCTGAAGATTTTGCAAGCCCTGCAAGAAGACGGCCGCATCAGCAACCTCAAACTGGCGGAAAGCGTGGCACTGTCACCTACGGCGGTGTTGGCGCGGGTACAACGCCTGACCAAAGAGGGCGTGATCGAAGGTTATGAAGCCCGACTGAACCCGGCCAAACTGAACGCGGGTTTGATGGTATTTGTTGAAGTGCTACTGGACAAAACCACGCCCAATGTCTTTGAAGCCTTCAAGGCGGCGGTGCAGGTGCGCCCGGAAATCATGGAATGCCACATGGTGGCAGGCGGCTTTGACTACCTGCTCAAAACCCGTATGTCAGACATGAACGCTTACCGCGAGTTTGCTGGCACCGTGTTGTGGCAGTTGCCGGGCGTGCGGGAGACGCGGACTTATGCGGTGATGGAAGAGGTGAAGTGCACGACGCATTTGCCGTTGCGGTAGGACGTTGATTGTTCCCTCACCTGGAGCGGCTTCGCAACCAGTTCAGGCAGGGTAATGCCGCTCACCAAAAATCGCCGACCCCACCCGTACCATCGTGCTGCCCGACGCGATCGCCGCTTCCAGATCGGCGCTCATACCCATTGACAAGGTATCCAACGCAAGCCCTGCAGCATTCAATTCATGAAATAGGCCTCTAGCCCTTTTGAATAGAGCGCAAGCAGCTTCAAAATCAGGAGCAGGCTCCGGAATACACATCAAACCCCGCAACTTCAAATTTGGCAATTGAGCGACCGCATGTGCCAATGCCAAGGCATCAGCAGGGGCCACACCCGACTTGGTTGGACCACCATCCACATTCACTTGAATACACACCTGGAGCGGTGCCAAGTTTGCGGGCCGCTGCTCGCTGAGTCGCTGGGCGATCTTGAGGCGGTCTACCGTGTGAATCCAGTCAAAGTGCTCGGCCACCAAGCGGGTCTTGTTGCTCTGGATCGGACCAATGCAATGCCACTGCAGAGGCAAATGGCGCAGGGTGGAGATTTTTTCGACGGCTTCCTGTACGTAGTTTTCTCCGAAGGCGGACTGGCCGGCGCGGTACGCCGCCTCAACCGCGTCGGGTCCGTGGGTTTTGGACACCGCCAACAGTTGCACCGAATTCGGATCGCGGCCATGGCATAAGCAAGCGTCTTGAATGCGTTGTTGAACCATCTGGATGCGATCGGGAATCATCGTCATAATTGCGCGAGCGTAACAAACAACAGCGCAAGCTCAACACCAGATTCAAGGGGTTCTCGTGGACATCACCCAGTTGCTGGCCTTCAGCGTCAAAAACAAGGCATCCGACCTGCATTTGTCGGCTGGCCTGCCGCCCATGATCCGGGTACACGGCGATGTGCGACGCCTCAATGTGGAGCCGCTGGAGCACAAGCAAGTGCACACCATGGTGTACGACATCATGACCGACTCCCAGCGCAAACACTTCGAGGAGTTTCTTGAAATTGACTTCTCGTTTGAAATCGACGGGCTGGCCCGCTTCCGGGTCAACGCATTCAACCAGCAACGCGGTGCGGGTGCGGTGTTCCGGACCATCCCTAGCAAGATCCTGACCCTTGAGCAACTCAATTGCCCGAAGATTTTTGCGGATCTGGCGCTCAAGCCACGCGGCCTGGTGCTGGTCACCGGTCCCACTGGCTCGGGCAAATCGACCACCCTGGCGGCCATGGTGAACTACCTCAATGAGAGTGAATTTGGCCACATCCTGACAGTGGAGGACCCGATTGAGTTTGTCCACGAATCCAAAAAAT
>DFWT01000001.1:585-4737 GCA_002381045.1 Rhodoferax sp. UBA4127 | reverse complement strand
AACTTCAGACTGGTACGGCTGGTGGGGGGCAGGTCAGATGCGCCGTGTAGGTTAATCAGTTAATCGGGGTCAGATCCCTATTATCATGATGCGAAACCATTCGCTGCACCCCCCTCATGGCCCGTCTTCCCCGCCTCACGCTTCCCGGTTACCCGCACCACGTCATCCAGCGCGGCAACAACCGCCAAGCCATCTTCGCGTCCACCGTGGACTACCAGACGCTGCTCGACCTGCTGCGTGACAACGCGCAGAAATTCGGCGTGGAGATCCACGCCTATGTGCTGATGAGCAACCACTTTCACCTGCTGGCCACGCCGCAGACAGGCGATGGGTTGCCGATGATGATGCAGGCGGTGGGGCGCAGTTATGTGCGCACCTTCAACAACGCCCAGGGCCGCACCGGCACGCTGTGGGAGGGGCGTTACCGGTCCACGCTGATCCAGACCGAGCGCTACCTGCTGGCCTGCATGGTCTACATCGACCTCAACCCGGTGCGTGCAGGCTTGGTGGGTGCGCCGCAGGACTACTTGTGGTCGAGTCATTTGCACTATTTGGGTGCACGACAAGACCGGCTGATCACGCCGCATTCTCTGTATTGGGAGCTTGGCAACACGCCCTTTGCGCGTGAAGCGGCGTACTCCGATTTGGTGCAAGCGGGCGTCAACCCGGTGCAGCAGGCGGCCTTGACCGATGCCACATTGCGCGGCTGGGCGCTGGGTGAGTCTGATTTTGTTGCAGACCTGCAAAAGCAGACAACTCGACGAGTCGCCAAAACAAGTGCTGGCCGACCATTTTTGTCGCCAAAATAAATCAAAAAATACTAACCTAACCCTTATTTTATTTCAATCGAGCGCTACATATTTTAATGTGTCCCCAATTATTGTTATGTTTTTTCAAGAATGAATTAATTGGAATCTGACCCCCATTAATTTGTTTGGCATCGATGTTGCAATGCGATAAAGTAGCCAGTTCTGATTTTTTTACAGGAGCGCCCATGACAACGGCAGCCGAGATCCAGCATCTCCAAGACCACGGTTTGTATTCTTCCGCCCAAGAGCACGATGCCTGTGGGGTGGGTTTTGTGGCACATATCAAGGGTGTCAAGTCCCATGACATCGTGAAAAATGCACTCAAGATTCTCGAGAATCTGGACCATCGGGGCGCAGTGGGCGCTGACAAGCTGATGGGTGACGGTGCGGGCATCATGCTGCAGTTGCCGGATGCTTTGTACCGCGAAGAAATGGCCGCCCAGGGTGTCACTCTGCCGCCACCTGGCGAATACGGCGTAGGCATGGTGTTTTTGCCCAAAGAACATGCGTCGCGTCTGGCTTGTGAACAGGAGCTGGAGCGTGCCGTCAAGGCCGAAGGCCAGGTCTTGCTGGGCTGGCGCGATGTGCCGGTGAACCGTGACATGCCAATGTCGCCCAATGTGCGCAAAAAAGAGCCGATCCTGAAGCAGATCTTCATTGGCCGGGGCAGCGACGTGATCGTGCAGGACGCCTTGGAGCGCAAGCTGTACGTAATTCGCAAATGTGCCAGCAAGCACATCATGGCGCTCAAGCTTAAGCACAGCAAAGAGTATTACGTGCCCAGCATGTCCAGCCGCACGGTGATCTACAAAGGTCTGCTGTTGGCGGACCAGGTGGGCACCTATTTTTCGGACTTGACCGACCCGCGTTGTGTCTCGGCGCTGGGTTTGGTGCACCAGCGCTTTTCTACCAACACCTTCCCCGAGTGGTCGCTGGCCCACCCGTACCGCTATGTGGCGCACAACGGTGAAATTAACACCGTCAAAGGCAACTACAACTGGATGAAGGCGCGCGAAGGCGTGATGAGTTCTCCGGTGCTTGGCGATGACTTGAAGAAGCTCTATCCAATCAGCTTTGCCAACCAGTCTGATACCGCCACGTTTGACAACTGCCTTGAGTTGCTCACCATGGCCGGTTACCCCATCAGCCAGGCGGTCATGATGATGATCCCCGAGCCATGGGAGCAGCACACCATGATGGACGAGCGTCGCCGTGCGTTCTACGAATACCACGCCGCCATGCTTGAGCCGTGGGACGGTCCGGCCAGCATTGTGTTTACCGATGGCCGCCAGATTGGCGCGACGTTGGACCGCAATGGCTTACGGCCGTCACGTTATTGCATCACCGAAGACGATTTGGTGGTGATGGCTTCCGAGTCGGGCGTGCTGCCATTCCCCGAAAGCAAGATTGTGCGCAAGTGGCGCTTGCAACCGGGCAAGATGTTCATGATCGACCTAGAACAGGGTCGCATGGTGGACGACGACGAACTCAAGGCCAGCCTGGCCAATGCCAAGCCTTACAAACAATGGATTGAAAACCTACGCATTCGCCTGGATGACGTCCGCGGCGCTGGTGAACCCGCCAGTGCAGCCGAGTCGGAAGGCACCTTGCTGGATCGCCAGCAAGCTTTTGGTTTCACCCAAGAAGACCTGAAGTTTTTGATTGCGCCGATGGCCGCCAATGGCGAGGAAGCCATTGGCTCCATGGGCAANNGCGAAGCCATCGTGATGAGCCTAGTCAGCTTTATTGGCCCAAAACCCAATTTGCTGGACATCAACCAGGTCAACCCACCGCTGCGGCTAGAAGTCAGCCAGCCGGTACTGAACTTTGCCGACATGGCCAAGCTGCGCGACATTGCCAAACACACACAAGGTAAGTTCCGCAGCTACACCTTGGACATCACCTACCCGTTGGCCTGGGGTCGCGAAGGCGTGGAAGCAAAATTGGCGTCTTTGTGCGCTGAGGCGGTGGACGCCATCAAGAGCGGGCACAACATTTTGATCGTCAGCGACCGTGGGGTTAGCGAAACGCAGATGGCCATCCCTGCGTTGCTGGCTTTGTCAGCGGTACACCAGCACTTGGTGCGTGAAGGTCTGCGAACTACGGCGGGCTTGGTGGTTGAGACCGGTACCGCGCGCGAAGTGCATCACTTTGCGGTGCTGGCAGGTTACGGCGCTGAGGCGGTTCACCCGTATCTGGCCATGGAAACACTGGCCAGCATATGCAAGGATCTGCCCGGTGATTTGAATGCTGACAAAGCCATCTACAACTACGTTAAAGCCGTTGGCAAGGGCCTGTCCAAGATCATGTCCAAGATGGGTGTCAGTACCTACATGAGTTACTGCGGCGCCCAGTTGTTTGAAGCGATTGGCCTGTCCAGTGACACGGTAGAGAAGTACTTCACCCGCACACCCAGCCGCGTCGAGGGCATTGGGGTATTTGAGATAGCCGAAGAGTCCATTCGCATGCACAAGGCCGCCTACGGCACAGACCCGGTGCTGGCCAACCGGCTTGACGCAGGTGGTGAATATGCCTGGCGCAGCCGTGGTGAGGAACACATGTGGACGCCGGATGCGATTGCCAAGTTGCAGCACAGTACGCGTGCCAACAACTGGAACACCTACAAAGAATACGCCCAGATCGTTAACGACCAAAGCAAGCGTCACATGACGCTGCGTGGCCTGTTCGAGTTCAAGATCGATCCCAGCAAAGCGATCCCGCTTGACGAGGTTGAATCCGCGAAGGAAATCGTTAAGCGCTTCGCTACCGGCGCCATGTCACTCGGCTCGATCTCCACCGAGGCACATGCCACCTTGGCTGTCGCAATGAACCGTATCGGGGGAAAAAGCAACACCGGTGAAGGCGGCGAAGACCCGGCCCGTTACCGCAACGAAATTAAAGGCATTCCCATCAAACAGGGCGATACCCTCAAGAGCGTGATTGGTGCCGATGCCGTTGAAGTCGACATGAACCTGCTGGCTGGCGACAGCCTGCGCAGTCGCATCAAACAAGTCGCCTCCGGTCGTTTTGGCGTGACTGCCGAGTATCTGGGCAGCGCAGACCAGATCCAGATCAAGATGGCCCAAGGTGCCAAGCCCGGTGAGGGCGGCCAATTGCCCGGCACCAAGGTCACAGATTACATCGGCAAGCTGCGTTATTCGGTGCCTGGTGTGGGCCTGATTTCGCCCCCGCCGCACCACGACATTTACTCGATTGAAGACTTGGCACAACTGATTCATGACCTGAAGAATGTGTCACCCAAGTCCAGCATCAGTGTGAAGCTGGTGTCTGAAATTGGCGTGGGTACTATTGCGGCCGGTGTGGCCAAGTGCAAGAGCGACCA
>DFWT01000001.1:0-441 GCA_002381045.1 Rhodoferax sp. UBA4127 | reverse complement strand
AGTGCGCCAGATCATGGCCCAGTTAGGCATTCGCAAGTTTGACGACATGATTGGTCGTGCAGATTTGCTCGACACCCGTGCAGGCCTCGCCCATTGGAAAGCCCGTGGTCTGGATTTCAGCCGCTTGTTTGCCCTTCCCAATGTGGGCGCCGAGGTTTCACGATTCCAGATCGAAGAGCAAGACCATGGCTTGGAAAAATCTCTGGACAACGTGCTGATAGCAAAATCGCGCGCGGCCATCGACAAAGGCGAGCGGGTGCAGTTTATCGAGGTGGCACGCAACGTGAATCGCTCGGTGGGAGCCATGTTGTCGGGCGCAGTCACCGCGGTACACCCGGAGGGTCTGCCGGATGACAGCATCCGCATCCAACTCGAAGGTACTGGTGGCCAGTCGTTTGGCGCATTCCTTTGCAAGGGTGTCACGCTGTACCTGATTGGCGA
>DFWT01000272.1 GCA_002381045.1 Rhodoferax sp. UBA4127 | reverse complement strand
CAGAAGGTATAATGCCCCACATATCAAACTGCAAAATACCCTGACTGGCAGGTGATCCTTTAAATGATTGATATTGTCCGAATTTTTCGGCCTGGTCACATGATTCTTCTACAGCAGCGTGATAAATAGTTTCAAATATATCCTTATTCAATTTTGAAGCCTCCGGACTATCAAACGGCATACGCATCAATACATCCGACTTCACTACAGTCCACCAACCACGGTAGAGATCATCGTCGCCAGAGTTTTGCCAAATCAGCGGCTCATCCAAAGTGTTAGACCACGGCGCACTTTTTAATTGCCCAAGGTCTTTCAAGCTCTGTCCAAACAGCACTTCTACACAGGCCGGGTGTAAGCGTCTAGGCGAGGCACCTTGATCCCAGGTTAGTTTTGTCCAAAGATCGTGTCCACGTAATAAACAGGTGGACACGATGGAACAAGAGAAATTCTCTGCACGACGAAACTACAGCGCGCAGTTTCGGACCTTGGTGCTTGAACAATGCGCTGCACCTGGTGCGTCGGTGGCCAAAGTAGCGCTGTCGCACGGGATGAATGCCAACGTCGTGCACCGCTGGCGGCAAGAGGCCCGCGATAGTGCTTCGTCGGTCGGCGTGAGAGAGTTTGTACCGGTGTCTGTGCCCGCGCCTACCCACACAACCCACCAAGACTGCGCAGACATCCGAATCGAGCTGCGCCGAGGCGCCACGACCATGGCCATCACTTGGCCCAGTGCGGCGGCAAATGAGTGCGCGGCCTGGATGCGAGAGCTGCTGCGATGATCCGCATCGACTCCTTGTGGCTGGCCGTGGGGCCCATGGACATGCGTGCAGGAAGCGAGCGGCTGCTTGCCCGTGTTGTGCAGGTGTTTGGCTCGGCCCAGGCCCACCACGGTTACCTGTTCGCCAACGCGCGTGCCACACGCATCAAGTTGCTGGTGCATGATGGCTTTGGCGTCTGGTGTGCATCGCGCAGGCTCAATGTGGGGCGCTTCGTATGGCCGCAGTTTGATGCACATAGTACGGCCCCAGTGACTTTGACAAAGCAACAATTCGATGCTTTGGTACTGGGACTTCCCTGGCAGAGACTGGAACAAATGAGGGTGATTACGCGTATGTAATTACGCCTAAAAAGATAGCAAAAATCAATTGGAGCATCCCCCAATATCGTGATCATTTGAGGCGTTTTATAGTTCGTGCATGCTCGATCTGCATGCAATAAAAGTCCAAGATATTTCAGCTCTGAATCCGAGCGAATGGGCGTTTTTTGCAGGGCAACTATTGGCCCAGATCAACGAGCAAAGCAAGCACATTGCCGAGCAAACCAAACGCATCAACGCTGATGCCCAAGCCATCAAGTGGCGCGACGCCAAGATTGAGAGCATCACCTTCCAATTGGCGCGCCTGAAGGCTTGGAAGTTCGGTGCCAAGACCGAGCGCATGAGTGCCCAGCAGCGCTCCCTCTTCGAAGAGACACTGGCCGCTGACCAAGCTAGCTTGGAGGCGCAACTGGCCGCCTTGCAGCCCAGTGTTTCGACCCAAGACCGGGGCACACCAGACAAGCAAGCACGTCGCCAACCCAAACGCGAAGCACTGTCGCCACACTTGCCGCGTGTGGACACCCGTGTTGAGCCTGAAAATACCAACTGTCCATCCCCAGAATGCGGCCAACCCATGGTGCGCGTGGGCGAGGACATCAGCGAACGTTTGGATATCGTGCCTGCGCAATTCTTCGTGCAGCGTCAGATCCGGGGCAAATGGGCTTGCCGGTGCTGCCAGTTGATGGTCCAAGAGCCAGCGGCACCCCAAGTCTTCGACAATGCGCTGCCAACGCCGGGCCTGCAAGCGCACACCGTGGTCAGCCGCTTCTGTGACCACATGCCGTACTACCGGCAAGAGCAAATCAACGCCCGCGCTGGAGTGCACACGCCGCGCTCGACGCTGGCAGCTTGGGGCGGCCAAACCGGGGCGCAGTTGTTGCCCCTGTACGATGCACACCGGGCTTTCGTACTGGGCTCGCGCGTGATTCATGCCGACGAGACGCCCATCGGCTTGCTTGACCCGGGAGGCGGAAAGACCAAGAAGGCTTACATGTGGGCCTACGCCAGGGGAGCATTCGAAGATATGCCCGGTGTGGTGTACGACTTCTGCGAGGGGCGTGGGGGTAAGTACCCGCACGAGTTCCTCAAAGGCTGGACAGGGACCCTGGTTGTTGATGCGTACGCTGGCTACGATGCCACCATGTCCCTTGAGGGGCGTAAGACTGCGAATTGTCTGGCTCACGCGAGGAGGAAGTTTGACGAACTGGTCAAAGCCAACGCCAGCACTGTGGCTGCCCAGGCCATCGGGCGGATTGCATGGTTGTACCGCATTGAGGCCGATGCCAGGGATCTGAGCTGCGAGCAACGTTTGCAAGTGCGCCAGGAGCGCAGCATGCCACTGTGGGAAGAAATGCATGCTTGGTTGCGACTTGAACGCACTCGGGTGCCCGACGGTAGCGCGATTGCCAAGGCGATCGACTACAGCC
>DFWT01000301.1:221-16969 GCA_002381045.1 Rhodoferax sp. UBA4127 | reverse complement strand
GCAGCGGCACACCCACCACCGGAAGGATGCCACTGACCATGCCCATGTTCACCATGGCATAACAAAAGAAAATCATGGCCATCGCGCCACCCAAAAGGCGGGTAAAAACAGTCGGTGCTTCCAATGCAATCACCAATGAGCGCAAGACCAGAAACAAAAACAAACCAATCAGCAGCAGGTTGCCAAACAGGCCAAATTCTTCCGAGAACGCCGCAAAAATGAAGTCCGTGGTGCGCTCTGGTATGAACTCCAAATGAGTCTGGGTGCCTTGCATGAACCCCTTGCCCCAAAAGCCACCAGAACCAATGGCAATCATGCCCTGGATGATGTGAAAGCCTTTGCCCAATGGGTCTCGCGTCGGATCAAGCAGGGTGCAAACCCGCTGCTGCTGATAATCACGCAGAAGCGGCCAGTGCATGCCGTCAGCACACAACTCCGGCTCAAACACCACCAGCAGGGTGATGCCAATCAGGCCCAGCAGCAGCGGCGGCGCGACCAGTTTCCAGCTCAGTCCTGCAAAAAAAATCACCGACACACCAGCTGCCAGCACCAGCAGGGCGGTTCCCAAGTCGGGTTGTTTCATGATCAAGCCCACGGGAATCGCAAGCAACACGCCCGCCACTAAAAAGTCCAGCGGGCGCAATTGACCTTCGCGCTTCTGAAACCACCAGGCCAGCATCAAGGGCATGGCGATCTTGAGAATTTCGCTGGGCTGGATGGTCACCCCCACGTTCAGCCAACGCGTTGCACCCTTTTTGGTCACGCCAAATGCGGCTACCGCAATCAGCAGCGCGACCCCCAACAGGTACAGCGGCACCGCCAGCACCATCAAGCGCTGTGGCGAAATTTGTGCAACCACGAACATGATGAAACCGGCAATCAACATGTTGCGCGCATGGTCCTCAAAGCGGGTCCCGTGGTCATAACCCGAGGAATACATGGTCAACAAGCCGGCACAGGCCAACAAAAACACCACAAACGCCAGCGGACCGTCAAACCCGGCAAACCAGGGTCGCAAGCGGTGCAGCAGGGAGGGACGTTCAAAGACCAAAGACATGTTTGGATTATCGGGGCCGGTGGGTGATTTACACCGGGTTCAACATCTGCAACTCAATCTGGCGCAATACGCAGCGGAATCGTCACCGGNNGTGAAACTGGGACGGTTACCGCCTGAGGAATCGGCAGCAAGGGTGAACTGACTCACCACCAACAGGCCGCCAGTGGTACCTTGGCCATCCATATCCTGCACGCTGAGGTTCATCTTGCCTGCTGCATCGCTGAAGATGCGCAGTTTGAGGATTTTGGCCAGCAGTTTTTCGCCCTGAACCGGTGTGTCGCCGCGCTCAGCACACATGAGCACCAGCAAGCCAGGACCAATTTCGCCCACGGTCTGACCCGCGACTTCAACCCGGGCCTGACGAACCCGCTGCAGCAAGGCCATCATTTCAATGACCTCAGGCCAAGGTCACGCGCGCGAATTTGCGTTTTCCTACTTGCAGCACATAGGTACCCGCACCCAGCTTGAGACCTTTGTCGCTGACCGTGTTGGCGTCAATGCGCACACCACCGCCATCAATCAAACGGTTGCCTTCACCGCTGGAGGCTGCCAGCCCAGCCGTTTTCAATAACGCGCCAATACCCACTGCGGCACCTCCTTCGCCCAGTGGCAGGCAGATCTCAGTGATTTCGTCAGGAATACCACCCTTGCTGCGGTTAATGAAATCCTGCTCTGCGGCGTCGGCGGCTGCGGCATTGTGAAACCGAGCGGTAATCTCTTTTGCCAGAGCCACCTTCGCATCTTTGGGGTTACGACCAGCAGCCACTTCTGCTTTGAGCGCCGCAATGTCCGCCTCGCTCTTGAAGCTCAAGAGCATGTACCAACGCCACATCAGCACGTCAGAGATGGAAAGCACCTTGGCAAACATCGTGTTGGCATCTTCCGAAATGCCGATGTAGTTGTTCTTGCTCTTGGACATCTTTTCGACGCCATCCAAACCTTCGAGCAAGGGCATGGTCAGAATGCACTGTGGCTCTTGGCCGTACTCGGCTTGAAGGGTGCGCCCCATCAGCAAGTTGAATTTTTGATCGGTACCGCCCAACTCCAGATCGCTCTTGAGCGCCACGCTGTCATATCCCTGCATCAGGGGGTACAGAAACTCATGCACACTGATGGACTGTCCCGCTTTGAAGCGGTCATGAAAATCATTGCGCTCCATCATGCGTGCCACGGTGTATTTGGCCGCTAACTGAATCATGCCGCGCGCACCCAGCGNNTCGCTCCATTCGCTGTTGTAACGAACCTCGGCGCTGTCCATGTCGAGAACCAGCTTAATTTGCTCAAAGTAAGTCTTGGCGTTGGCTTCAATTTCGTCTCGGGTCAGCGGTGGACGGGTGCTGTTGCGCCCGGACCGGTCACCAATGGTGGTGGTGAAGTCACCAATCAACGGAATCACGGTGTGTCCCAAGTCTTGCAGCTGACGCATCTTGTTGAGCACCACCGTGTGCCCCAAATGCAAGTCCGGTGCCGTGGGGTCCATGCCAAATTTGATGCGTAAGGGCTTACCTGAAGCTTCAGCCCGAACCAGCTTTTTGACCCAATCGTCCTGCGGAATCAGTTCTTCGCAACCACGCAAAGTCACCGCCAGGGCTTGCCGAACACTGTCGGTCATGGTCAATTCAGATGCTTGGATGGAAGTCATAAAGGTTCGGGTTTGTTCTGTAAGCCAGCTTGGGCGGCGCGTTTATACTCGCGGTTTCGCGCTTTAGCGAGATTTTAGTTGGGTAGCGCACCGACTTTCTCTCGCAAATGTCGCAAGCCACCCACATTCACCTGAACCGCATCCAGTTTTGATCACCTTGTTTTCAGCAGGCGTCACTGCATTTCGCCAAAGTTTCACAAAGCTCACCAAGCAGTACACGCATCGCATCACTGCGGTGGTGGCAGGCCTGATGCTGTGTGGAGCAGGTGGTGCGTTTGCCTTGGCCAATTTGGCACCAGATGCCTCTCAATTGCCGGTGAGCCAGGTCCTGGAATCCGTGCAGTCCATGGCCATCGCATTGCCAGAGGCTCTGCCTTTGGAATTGAACCTTTATCGCTCAGACATCACGCGCAGCACGGACACCGCAGACACCCTGCTGACCCGTTTGGGCGTTGACGATGCGTTGGCCGCCGCATTCATGCGCAATGACACCTTGTCCAGACAGGTTCTGCTGGGTCGTGCGGGACGCAGTGTCAGCGCCGAGACCGTGAGCAGCCAGGGCTTGAAAAGACTGGTGGCACGTTGGAGCACCGAGGAAGATGGCCAGTTCAAGCGCTTGGTAGTTGAGCGGCAGGGCAACGGATTCAATTCTCGGCTTGAAAGTGCACCTCTTGGTGCCAGCACCCGATTGGCCAGTGGCACCATTCAAACCTCCTTGTTTGCCGCCACGGACGATGCCAAGATACCGGACGCTGTGGCCACCCAACTGGCTGAGATTTTTTCGGGCGACATTGACTTTCACCGTGCCCTGCGCAAGGGCGATCGCTTTTCTGTGGTTTATGAAACTCTGGAAGGTGACGGCGAGCCGTTGCGTTCCGGGCGTGTACTGAGTGCCGAGTTTGTCAACAATGGCAAGACACATCAGGCCATGTGGTTCCAGGACCCGACGGGTCAGAGCAACAACGCAGCGCAGATCAATTCCAGCAAAGGCGCCTACTACACCATGGACGGCCAGAGTCTGCGTCGGGCCTTCCTGGCGTCGCCCATGGCGTTTTCGCGCATCACCAGCGGTTTCAAAATGCGCATGCATCCCATTTTGCAAACCTTGCGCGCCCACCAAGGCATTGACTATGGCGCACCTACCGGGACACCAGTGCGAACCGTGGGAAATGGCGTAGTGGAATTTGCCGGTACGCAAAACGGCTTTGGCAACGTGGTGTTTGTTCGCCACGGCCAACAGAATGTCACTGTCTACGCCCACCTGAGTCGCGTTGATGTGCGCAAAGGACAGTCGGTGGATCAGGGTCAAAAAATTGGCGCAGTTGGTTCTTCAGGCTGGGCTACCGGTCCACACCTGCACTTCGAGTTCCGGGTGAATGGTCAGCACAAAGACCCAACCATGCTGGCCCGCCAAACTGAGGCGACGCCCGTCACAGCGACGGCCAAACCGATGTTCGACGAACAAGCCAAACTGAGCCGGGTGGCTCTGGCTGCGGCGGCCAGCATGGAAGCTGCCAGCGCCCAGTAAGTTCACCAGGTAGCCCTTGCCGTGGCTGAATTGTTCATAGGTTTGATGTCAGGTACCTCCCTGGACGGGGTGGACGGCGTGATCGTTGAGATAAGCCCCGGCAAGCTCAAGGTGCTGGCGCACGCGGATGCGCCGCTGCCTCCTGAATTGCGCGCGGAATTGCTGGCGCTGAACTGCCCTGGCCCCAACGAATTACACCGCGCCGCCTTGGCTTCGAACGCGCTGATGCAGGTGTATGCCGAGGTCATTGCGCAACTCTTGCGCGCCACGGCAACGAACCCAGCCGACATCCGTGCCATTGGCGCCCATGGCCAAACGGTCCGTCACCAACCCCAAAATCACCCCGGTTTGAGCAGCCGAGGCTACACGATTCAGCTGTGCAACCCTGCCCTGCTGGCAGAACTCACAGGCATGGATGTTGTGGCAGATTTTCGCAACCGCGACGTCGCGGCGGGTGGCCAAGGCGCCCCTTTGGTACCGGTGTTCCATCAATCGGTATTCGGCCAGCGCGGGCGCGCCACCGCGGTATTGAACATTGGCGGTATGGCCAATCTCACGGTGATTGGCCCAGCGTTGGGCGCCGACCTGTTGGGTTTTGACTGCGGCCCAGGCAATGTGCTGCTGGATGCCTGGTGCCAACAGCATACCGGTCAGCCTTTCGACAAAGAGGGTCGCTGGGCGGAGGGTGGCTCGGTGAATGTCGAGCTGTTAGCTGCCATGCGCACCGACCCCTACTTCGCCTTGCCTGCCCCAAAGAGCACCGGGCGCGATTTGTTCAACCCAGCTTGGCTGGATGCGCACCTTAACATGCACTCCAAGGTGTCGGCGCAAGATGTCCAAGCGACCTTGCTTGAATTAACCGCTAGCGCTTGCTGTGATTGCGTAATCAGCTATGCAAAAAATAGCGTTAAATTGATTGTGTGTGGCGGTGGCGCATTCAACCTGAGTCTGATGCGGCGCTTACAGACCCTTTTGCCTGGCCACCGCGTTGAGAGTTCGGGGGAGGCTGGCCTACCACCACAACAGGTGGAAGCCGCCGCCTTCGCCTGGTTGGCGCGCAAGGCCATTTACCGTGAATCCTTGCACCTGGAAAACATCACGGGCACCAAAGGCGCCCGGATTGCTGGTGCGGTGTACCCGGCTTAAAACGGTTACACCGGTAAACCCAAGCCCTTAGGCTGAGAAGCTGGAACCACAACCACAGGTGGTCGTGGCGTTCGGATTTTTGATGACGAACTGCGCGCCCTGCAGATCTTCCTTGTAATCAATCTCAGCACCCACCAAGTACTGGTAGCTCATGGCATCGATCAGTAGGGAAACACCATTTTTTTTCATGATGGTGTCGTCGTCATTCACGACTTCATCAAAGGTAAACCCATATTGAAAGCCTGAGCAACCACCACCTTGCACGAACACCCGCAGCTTCAAATCCGGGTTGCCTTCTTCAGCAATCAGATCGGCCACCTTGGTGGCTGCACTGTCGGTGAAAAGAATGGGGGCGGGCATTTCGGTCTGGATGTTTTCTGCAACGGCGCTCATCGAAGTCTCCTGTAGGTAGTTGAATGTAATAGTACAGCAAATTCGTCAACTATTGGCTCAGTGGTTTTTTGCCGCCAGCTTGAGTGTGGGCTTTTCTTCGATTTGTCCTGGCATCACACCAGAAGCCATCGGGCAAAGCTTGCCATCGACAGACGCACCTTTATGCATCTCAAGGAGCTTGTAAGTCACGTCGCCAGTGATGCGTGCCTTTGGCTGCAATTCCAGCATGTGACGCGCATGCACTGGCCCGCGAACCTTGCCGTTGATGATGATGTGGTCGGCAGTGACCGATCCGACCACCTCGGCCGATTCGGCAATCACCAAAATACTGGGCGCGTCTGGCAATCCAAGGATGTCGCCTTGAACACTGCCATCCAGGCGCAAACCATCCACAAACTGAAAGTTACCGAGCATCCGGCAACCCGCAGACAGCAGGCTCTTGATGGGTGGTTGTTTCTTTCTGTTAAACATGGGGGACCTTTCTTGACGAACTGACGGGCGACAACTTCAGAGCTTGACCGTTTGCATTGAACGGACCGCTTGGCCCTGCAACAACTTGGCTGTCACACTTTTGACCACCACATTGGGCGGCACCGCATACAGGCCTTCCAGGCGCCCATACTGCTTGACTGCCACAGGCACCAACCCAGATGACAACGTGCCAGACCAAGGTTTGCCACTCTCTGTGCCGGCAAAGCTGAGTTCTATCTGACCACTGAATTCTGCCGGGTTTTTAGCCGCTTGGATCACCAACACCTGCCACTTGAGTTCGGTCGGCTTGAGCAGTTCGACCTGCAAGCCCCGAATGGACGCACCCGCTGCGCCACCGGTGGGAATAAGTTGCTCAAAAAAACCCAAATCACTTTTGAGTTTCTGGTTTTCAACTTCGAGTTGACGGGCGTTGGATGTCAATTTCTCTTGTGCCGCCTTTTCGGTTGTCAAAAGGGTGTGAACCGTATCTGCCACTGCCTGCGCCTTGTTGCGATCCTCAGTCAACAAAGCCACTTGTGTCTGCAGGGATGCGTTGTCGCGCAGCGCCTGCTGAAGCTGCTCGTGTGTCCCTTTGTCCAGACCCGCAATGTCCTTGCCAAACTCAAAGGCCCATAAAGCAATTGCGGCGCAAAAACCCGCCACGATGGCCAGCATTGCCCAGCGAAACGGCCAAGGCAAAGCGCTGCGCACCGCCATCCGGGGGGCGCTGATGGTGAGACGTCGAAGCAGGAGTTTGAGCCGCACGGTCAGGACTGTAATGAAAAAGCTACAAACACAAAAGCCGCCAGAATTTGCATCCAGGCGGCCTTTGGTGATCGAAGCGAAAATTAACGCTTGGAAAACTGCTTGCGACGGCGAGCACCGTGCAAACCGACCTTTTTGCGTTCCACTTCACGGGCATCGCGGGTCACGAAACCGGCTTTGCTCAGCTCAGGCTTGAGCGTAGCGTCATAGTCGATCAGTGCGCGGGTAATGCCGTGGCGCACTGCGCCGGCTTGGCCAGACTCGCCGCCGCCTGCCACATTGACCATGATGTCAAAGGTTTCAGCGTGGTTTGTCAGCATCAGGGGTTGCTTGCAGATCATGATCGAGGTTTCACGGCCAAAGAACTTTTGAATGTCCTTGCCATTGATCACGATTTGGCCTGAGCCTTTTTTCAGGAAAACACGGGCGACGCTGGATTTGCGACGGCCGGTACCATTGTTCCATTCACCAATCATCTCAAGGCTCCTTAAAGTACCAACACTTTGGGTTGCTGGGCAGTGTGCGGGTGCTCTGCACCACCGTACACCTTGAGCTTCTTGATCATGGCGTAGCCAAGCGGCCCTTTGGGCAGCATGCCCTTGACGGCTTTTTCCAAAGCGCGGCCAGGGAATTTGGCTTGCATGTCACGGAAGTTGGTGGAACTGATGCCGCCCGGAAAACCCGAGTGGCTGTAGTAAATTTTGTCCAGAGACTTGGCACCGGTCACGCGCAGTTGGGCTGCGTTGGTGACGATGATGAAGTCGCCGGTATCGACGTGAGGCGTGTAAATGGCCTTGTGTTTGCCGCGCAAACGGAGAGCAACTTCGCTGGCTACTCGTCCGAGGACCTTGTCGGTCGCGTCAATCACAAACCACTCGTGCACGACCTCAGCGGGTTTTGCGCTGAAAGTTGACATGAGATTTCTCTTTAAAAGAAGGTTTGGCGGGCTCTTTTCTACGGTCGGTTTTCCTCTGATGGGAATCTCTTAGGTAGGGTTTCAAGCTTCGCCGCGGAGCCACAAAAGCGCTGCGAAGCCCGCCATTATACGAAACATCAGGCCCTGGCGGTTAACATCCCGGCATGTTCAGTTACCGCCACGCCTTCCACGCCGGCAACCATGCCGATGTGCTCAAACACACCGCCCTGATTGCTGTGTTGCGCCACATGACGCAAAAAGACACCGCGCTCAATGTGTTCGACACCCATGCGGGCGCTGGCTTGTACCGATTGGATGGGGACTACGCCCAAACCAGCGGTGAGGCAGCGGACGGCTACCTACGCCTCATTTCTGATAAAAATAGTGCTTCCGCCCAGGTAGATAAAGCGCCAGCAGCTGCAAAATCAGTAGCGTCCAAGCAGACTCCTGAAGTATTCGCACCGGCACTACAAGACTACCTGGACATCGTGGCCAGTTTCAACACCCAGGCCAGCCACAAGGTCTACCCGGGCTCGCCCTTCATCATCCACCACCTGTTGCAGGGCCGGGATCGGGACCGTCTCAAGCTGTTTGAGTTGCACCCCACCGACGCCAAAACCCTACGTGCCAACATTGCCCAACTCGACGCAGGTCGCAGCATTGCGGTGTTGCAAGAAGACAGTTTTGAAGGCCTCAAGAAGTTTTTGCCACCGCCCTCACGGCGCGCGCTGGTGCTTTGTGACCCGAGTTATGAGATCAAGACCGACTACGCCCGCGTGGTGGCATTGATGACGGATGCCGTCAAACGTTTTCCCACCGGCACCTACATGGTCTGGTACCCGATCATCCCGCGCCCGGAAGCGCACGACCTGCCGCGCAAACTCAAAACACTGGCGGTGCGCGAAGGCCGCCCCTGGCTGGACGCCACCCTCACGGTGAAATCCAGCAAACTCACCACCGACGAAGCCGGTGAAGTGGTACGCCCCGGCTTGCCCGCCAGTGGCGTGTTTGTGATCAACCCGCCGCACACCCTCAAAGCCAGTTTGACCGCGGCCTTGAGTCAAGTCGCCAAGGTGTTGGCGCAGGACAAGAACAAAGCTTTTGAAGTGAACTCGGGCGGCTGATTTGTTCGCCTGATCGCTCGCTGCAGAGCAAACAGTGCGTCAGCGCAGGTAACTGCCCACCTGGCCGCCCGCTTCCCAATCGGCCTCGGACCACCCATCGCCCAGCAGGTAGCTACGCAGCATGGGTAGTGCGTCAAAACCCCAGAACAGCTTGCCGTCCACCAGAAAAGTGGGCACGCCAAACACACCGCGTGCAATGGCCTCGTCGGTGTTCGCCTTGAGTTCCGCCTTGACCGATTCGCTGTTGACTGGGCGTTGTGGTGCCAGGTCATCGGTCAGGGTTTGTAGACGCTGCGCATCTGCTGCATCCAGCCCACCCTGCCAGACATAGGTAAACAAGCGCTCGCAGACAAACCGATTCACCAGACCATCGCGGCCGCAAGCCACTGCAAGTCGAAGCAAACCCAGAGGGTTGAACGGGTGGCTGGCGGGCATTTCCAATTGCACGCCGTGCTGCTTTGCCAACCACAGCACCTGACGGTACGTCCACTCCCGCTTGCCTGGAATTTCGGCCGGGCCTAACTGCCCATGGTGCTTGAGCACCGCGGCAAACAGAATGGGTTTGTAGTCCACTTGGTAGCCCAGGCCCTGCAAGGTGTCGGGCAACTTTTCAAATGCCAGCCAGGCAAACGGCGAGATGAAATCCAGGTAGCAGGTGATGTGTTTCATACCGAACAACGCGCCACGCGCGCCTCAATGGCTAGCCAGATGCTGCGCCGGCCGGCATCATCTGCGTTGCCCCAGCGGCCAATTTCGTCCAGGGTGCGCAAGCAGCCTTTGCACAGGCCCAAGGCGTCGTCCATCTGGCACACCGACATACACGGCGATGGCACGGCATGTTCATATTTTTGTGCTCTAGCCCTTATATCTTCTGCGGTAGCAGCTAGAAAAATCATAGCTTTTTGATTCAAACTCATGCCGCCCCCTGCGCCACCACATCATGCACTGGAGCGCCCGTCAGGTGCACCAGATCATCCGGGTGCAAACGGAACACACCATGCGGGTGGCCAGCCGCCGCCCAGATTTCATCAAAGCGAAGCAAGTCGCGGTCAATCAGCGTCACGGGTGGCACTGCATGGCCCACCGGCGACACACCACCAATAGAAAACCCGGTGCTGGCCTTCACAAAATCGGCGTCCGCCCGCCCAAGCTTTTGACCGTCCGCACACACCAGTGCCTGCACTTTTTTCTCATCCACCCGCCGGTCACCCGAGGTAATCACCAGCACAGCAGCCGCATCCGGCTTGCGTTTGAAGATGATGCTTTTGGCGATTTGCCCCAGCGAAATGCCCAGGGCGTCGGCCGCCTGTTGTGCGGTGCGCGCGGCGTCACTGAGCATCACCGGCGCATGTGGGTGCCCCTTGTCACGCAGCACCTGCGTCACACGTTGCACGCCCTCGGGCAGGGCTTTGGTATCTGCGTCGCCCATCAAGACTGCCGCTTGGTGAACAGCGCCTTGGCCGCGCGCGAGTTGGTGGCTCTACCCAAAAAGTCGCTGATGAATTGCCCCGCATCGATGAGCTTGTCCAAGTCAATGCCGGTCTCAATACCCATGCCATGCAGCATGTAAACCACGTCCTCAGACGCCACATTGCCGGTGGCACCCTTGGCATACGGGCAGCCGCCCAGGCCCGCCACCGAGGTATCAAACTGCCAGACACCCATTTGCAAACAGGCCAAGGTAT
Organism: Rhodoferax sp. UBA4127; assembly: GCA_002381045.1. GTDB lineage: Bacteria > Pseudomonadota > Gammaproteobacteria > Burkholderiales > Burkholderiaceae_C > Rhodoferax. The sequence goes on along the minus strand of DFWT01000301.1, from coordinate 6,242 downwards.
TGGCCAACGCCTGACCATAGGTGTCGTGAAAGTGGCCAGACACCTCGTTGATGTCGTAGTGTTTGAGTGTGGCCTCTACCGCCCGTTGCACCTTGACTGGCGTGCCTACCCCAATGGTGTCGGCCACACCCACATGCTGCACGCCAATGCCGCGCATCAAGCCCGCCAGGTAGCTGACCCGCTCCGGCGCGATGTCGCCCTCATACGGGCAGCCCACCGTGCAGCTCATGGCCCCGCGCACATAGATACCCGCGTCACGTGCGGCCTCCACCACCGGTGCAAACCGTTCAATGCTTTCGGCAATGCTGCAATTGATGTTCTTCTGGCTGAAGGCTTCGCTGGCCGCACCAAAAACCACAATCTCATCGGGTCTGGAAAGCAATGCGGCCTCAAAACCCTTGAGGTTGGGCGTGAGCACCGAATAACGCACACCCGGCTTGCGGCGGATGCCAGCCATCACCTCGGTGCTGTCCCCCATTTGCGGCACCCACTTGGGTGACACAAAACTGGTAACTTCAATCTCTGTCAAACCAGCAGCTTGCAGGCGGTGGACCAGTTCGATCTTGATCGCTGCAGGCACCTGCTGTTTTTCGTTTTGCAGGCCGTCACGCGGGCCGACATCGACCAGTTTGACGCGCTTGGGCAAGTTGCTGGAACTCATTGGGCTTGATTCACCAGTTAGCGATAAAACACTTCCACCCGGCCCTTGAGCTTGATGGTGAGCGGGTTGCCCTTGCGGTCTTTGGTTTTTGGCACTGGAACGCGAATCCAGCCCTCGCTGAGACAGTATTCCTCCACATCGCTGCGGTCCTTGTCATTGAAGCGAATGCCGATGTCGTGCTCGAACACCGCAGCCACGTGGTGTGGGCTGCGTGCGTCGATGGACAAATGGTCTGGCAAAGCGGGGCGTGTGTCGTTTTCAGTCATTAGATTGGTTTTCAGGTTGCTTCTATCTGTGCCAATTTTCAACCATTTGGGCGATCAATACCCGCGCGCCAGATCCACCACGCCCGACACCGGTTCGCCACGTTCAAAAGCAGCGATCTTGCCCGCAATCTGCGCAATACTTTCGGAGCGCAAGGTGCGCGCCGATGCATGCGGAGTGAGGGTGACCTTGGGGTGCCGCCAGAACGGGTGCTCGGGTGGCAAAGGCTCGGTGCGAAACACATCCAGCGTGGCACCAGACAAGTGGCCGCTGTCGATCAGCGCCAGCAGATCCCCATCCACCAGATGCGCGCCGCGGGCCACATTGATGACATAGCCACCGTGCTGCAATCGACCCAAGGTGTCATTATTCATGATGTCACGGGTCTCAGCAGTGAGTGGCAGCAGGTTGACCAGGATGCGCGTGTTGGCAAGAAAGTCATTGAACTGCTGCTGGCCGTTGAAGACGCGCACACCGGCCAGTGCTTTGGGCGCGCGGCTCCAACCGTTCACGCGGAACTCAAAATGCGCCAACGCCTGCGCCACCCGTACGCCCAGCGCGCCCAAGCCCATCACCCCTACCGGAAACTCGGAACGTTGGCGTGGCTTGCGAAAGGTCCATTGGCCAGCGCGAATTTGATGAGCGTACACGTCCAGCTCACGAAAATGCCGCACCACAGCCTGACACACGTACTCCGCCATTTGCACCGCCATGCCGGCATCTTCCAAGCGCACGATCAACGCAGTTGGCGTNNGCATACACATCCAGCTCACGGAAATGGCGCACCACCGCCTGACACACGTACTCAGCCATCTGCACCGCCATGCCAGCATCTTCCAAGCGCACCACCAATGCATTTGGCGGAAGGCGCAGTTTAAGTAGCGCATCTACCCCAGCACCAATGTTAAAAACACCCTTCAGTTGCGGTTGCTCGTCAAAAAAGAATTGCGGCGGCGCCCACACCACCGCGTGGTCCGCAGGCGGATCGCCGGGCTGCCACACCGACACCCTGGAGTCAGGGAAGGCGGCACGCAAACCCAGCAGCCAAGGTTCGGGCTCGGTGTTAGTGCAACAAAAAGCGATATGGCGAGGCGACATGAATGCTCTTTATTAAATAGCTGTTAGCGCAATAAATACGAGGGCCAGAGGCACAACTTTTTCATAACCTTGAATTGGTTGATCCGTGATGAGCACGCTGGAGCTTCATGGCCGTCACTTCGATCTCGATTTTCATGCGCGGATCGAGCAACGCGGCACAGATCATCATCGCAGCCGGTCGAACCTCACCAAAGTATTTGCGCAACACCGGCCAGCATTTGGGGAATTCGCTGCCATTGGGTAGCACGTAGTTGACTCTGACAACGTCTTTCAGGCTTGCATCAGCCTGCAGGAGAGCGGATTCAATGTTCTTCAAACATTGCTCGGTCTGGCTCTCGATGTCTTCGGCAATGGTCATGGTGGCGTAGTCAAAACCGGTTGTGCCCGACACGAATACCCAGTCGCCTTGCGCCACTGCCCTTGAGTAGCCAATTTCCGCTTCAAACGGAGAACCCGATGAAATGAGTTGTCTCTGCATAGGTCTACCTTGAAATGGTGTGTCCTGCAATGTTTAGATTAGATCTCGGCGGCCAAGCGGAACGCTCGGCTTGAAATGCTGACCGGGTTCTTGTCAGGATCTTTGGCGTTGGCATATTTGTAGCCATTGGCCTCGTGGATGGCGCCAAACTTCAGGCCCTGGCGCGCTGCGGCAAGGACAAACGCGTCAACGTCCTGAACCTGAAATGAGGGCTTCACGCCCACTTGCCCCAATTTCACTGACTTTGCCGCCTGGTGGATCAGGATTCCCGCGCCACCGCCATTGGCATGCAGCTCTATCAAACCCTCAATGACCTCGCCGCTTGTTTTGAACCCGAAGTGCACACGGTAGAACTCCGCCGTTTTCTTCATGTCGCGCGCATAGATGATGATTGTGGACAACGGGAAGTTCATGTTTTCTGCCCTTTTTGCAATATCTAGACAACTGCAGTTTGCTTCGAATTGCTCAAGCAACTGCACTGACCAACTTCAGCAACTCCGCCCCCTCCACGACCTGATCACCCGCCGCATACAGCAGTTCGGCCACCACACCGTCCATCGGCGCAGCAATGGTGTGCTCCATCTTCATTGCGTCCATCACCGCCAGTGCCTGGCCCTTTTTGACGACATCGCCAGCCTTCACGGCAAACGACACCACCTTACCAGGCATCGGTGCCGTCAAGCGGCCGCCTTCGGCTGGCGCTTCACCGGCATGCAAGAGCAAATCAATCGCTACGATTTGTGTAGCTCCTTGCGCAGCGTGAATATGGGCTACCTCGCCATTTCTATACACATTGACCATGGCGCGCTGGCCGGCAAACTGCAGGTCAATGCCTTGTTCGGTGGCGGAAAAGCTCAGCACACCAGCGGTTTCACCCACGGTAAACGACAGCGCACCATCGTGCAAATACGTGAGCCCCGCCTGCACATGTTTCCCCCCAAATTCAAACTCGAACCGGCGGGTGAACACGCCGTGGCTGCGCCAGCCATCGGTTTTGCTGAAGGGATCGACGCCTTGCGTGGTGCGCTCGTCCAACAAGGTTTGTGCCACGTCAGCCGCTGCGGCCAAGGCCAGACCCACACGTTCCTGATTGAACAACACTGCCGCTTCGCGCGGGATCAAACCGGTGTCCAGATTGGCCTGGGCGAACGACGGCGACTGCAGCACGTAGCGCAAAAACTGTAGATTGGTTGTCAGACCGACGATGTGGGTTTGCGCCAGCGCTGCGTCCAGCCGGGCCAATGCTTGGTCGCGCGTGTCGCCGCGCACGATGAGTTTGGCCACCATCGAATCGTAATACGGGCTGATGGTATCGCCCTGACGCACGCCGTCGTCAAAGCGCACCGGGCTGATGGCAAAACTGCTGCAGGCGGGCTTCCGGTAAATGTCCAGCGTGCCAGTAGCAGGCAGGAAGTTGTTGTCGGGGTTCTCGGCGCANNGCAGGCGGGTGTTCATCTCCATAAAAAAGAAGTTCATAGAGCCGTCTGCGCGCTGCTCCACGATGAACTCCACCGTGCCAGCGCCCACGTAATTCACTGCACGCGCGGCGGCCACCGCGGCGCTACCCATTTGCTGGCGCATCGCTTCAGTCATGCCCGGCGCGGGCGCTTCTTCCAGCACCTTTTGGTGGCGGCGCTGCACCGAGCAGTCGCGTTCAAACAGGTACACGTAGTTGCCCAGCGTGTCGCCAAACACCTGGATTTCGATGTGGCGCGGGCGTTGCACGTATTTTTCGATCAGCACCGCATCACTGCCAAAACTGTTGATGGCTTCCCGCTTGCAGCTAGCCAGCGCCTCGGCGAAGTCTGCCGATTTGTCGACCGCCCGCATGCCCTTGCCGCCACCCCCGGCGCTGGCTTTGATCAGCACCGGGTAGCCAATGCGGTCCGCCTCGCGCTGCAACAGACCTGGGTCCTGCTCCGAACCGTGGTAGCCCGGCACCAACGGCACACCGGCTTTTTCCATCAACTGCTTGGATTCGGCTTTGAGACCCATGGCCTGAATGGCTGACGCTGGCGGGCCTATGAACACCAGCCCGGCAGCTGCGCACGCCTTGGCAAAGTCTTCGTTTTCGCTCAAAAACCCGTAGCCGGGATGCACTGCTTGGGCACCAGTGGCCTTGGCTGCCTCAATGATGCGTTCCCAGCGCAGGTAGCTGTCTTTGGGGGCGCTTCCACCAATGTGCACAGACTCATCACACGTGGCCACATGTTTGGCACTGGCATCCGCGTCGGAGTAGACCGCTACGGTCTTCACACCCATGCGGCGGGCGGTGACTGCGACGCGGCAGGCGATTTCACCCCGATTGGCGATGAGGATTTTGTTGAACATATTGACTCCAAAAACTTTTTGAATCTGACCCAACTAATTGAGCCAATTGGGTTTGCGCTTTTGCAAGAAAGACTGCACGCCTTCCTTGCCCTCGCTGCTGGCGCGAATGCTGGCAATGCCGACCACGGTGTGGGCGATCAGCTTGGCATCAATGTCTTTGCCAGCCACCTCGTGAAGCAAGGTTTTGCAGGCGGTAACCGCGTGTGGGCTGGCGCTGACCAAGGCTTTGGTGATTTCATCCACTTTGGAATCCAACTGGTCCGCAGCCACCGTCGCATGCACAAAGCCAATGCGCAAGGCCTCAGCCGCGTCAAATCGTTCGGCGGTCAAAAAGTAGCGGTGCGCTGCACGCGCACCCATGGCCCGAATCACATAAGGGCTTATGGTGGCTGGGTAGAGGCCCAGCTTGACCTCGCTCAGGCAATAGTTGGCGGTGTCCACGCTGACCGCCATGTCGCAGGCTGCCACCAAACCCATGCCACCGGCATACACGTCACCCTGGATGCGCGCCACGGTCGGTTTAGGACAGGTGTAAATCACACGCAGCATCTCGGCCAATTGCCCGGCGTCCGCCAGATTTTCGGCTCGCGTGTAGTCGGCCATACGGCGCATCCAGTTCAGATCTGCACCGGCGCAAAAGGCCGGACCCTCGGCGGCCAGCACGATGGCGCGCACGGCCGGATCTCGGCCGAATTGGGCAAACGCCTGGGTGAGTTCGGCAATCACCTCATCATTGAAGGCATTGCGAACTTCGGGGCGGTTCAGCGTGATCGTTGCGATAGGGCCAGTAGAAATGCTCAGTGCGGACATGTTTGTCATCCTGTTCGGGTTGTAGATAATCACATCCGGAACAAACCAAATTTGGTGTCTTCAATGGGCGCATTCCGGCTGGCACTCAGCCCCAGCGCCAGCACCCGGCGCGTATCGGCGGGGTCAATGATGCCGTCGTCCCACAAGCGGGCGGTGGCGAAATACGGATGGCCCTGCTCTTCATACTGGCGGCGAATCGGAGCTTTGAAGGTTTCTTCTTCCTCCATGCTCCACTGCCCACCTTTAAGTTCAATGCCATCGCGGCGCACGGTTGCCAGCACGCTGGCCGCCTGCTCGCCACCCATGACACTGATGCGCGCGTTGGGCCACATCCACAAAAAACGGGGGCTGAACGCCCGGCCGCACATGCCGTAATTGC
>DFWT01000301.1:0-171 GCA_002381045.1 Rhodoferax sp. UBA4127 | reverse complement strand
TGATGCCCACCGGCATGCCTTCCACACGCGCAAAGCCACACACCAACGTTGTACCAAAGCGTGCCTTGAACTCATCAAAGTCGGAGTCGTCGACGATACGGGCGATGATTTCGCGCACATCAAACGGTTTACGGGTGTCCACCGGGATGACGCCATACAACTCATCTGCTG
>DFWT01000148.1 GCA_002381045.1 Rhodoferax sp. UBA4127 | reverse complement strand
TGGGCGAGAGCCGCACCACCAGCGTGGGCTACACCAACCTGGACAACAACGGCGGGAGCGCCAGCAGCACCCTGACGATCACGGTGACGGGAATCAATGACGCTCCGACTCTGGTCGGAGATCTGGTTGCCACTGTTTTGGAGGCTGGCAGCTACACAATTTCGCTTGCTGATCTTGGCTACACCGATGTTGATGACAGCGATGCCGGTGTTACCTTCACAGTGGGAGGCTTTAGCAACGGCAAAATTCAGGTCAATGGTGTTGATGCCTTGAACTTCACCGGGACAGACCTGACCGCAGGTAAAGTGACGTTCGTGCATGACGGCAGCGAAACCACCACGGCATCGTTCAAGGTGAGCGTCGAAGACGGCAACGAAGACGGATCGAACCCGGTTGAAAGTACCTTTACACTGAACGTGACGCCAACGAGTGACAGCGCTCCAGGCGCGGTGCCCGATGCCATCACGGTAGCCGAGGGTGGCACTGCGACCGCGCTAGTCAGTGCTGCCACCAGCGTCAAAGCCAACGACACAGGCTTGCTCGACACCCCGGTCAACGTCAGTTTGGTGACCGATGTGTCTCATGGCACCCTAACCCTCAACCCTGACGGCAGTTTCAGCTACAAACACGATGGCTTAGAAAACTTCAGCGACCACTTTGTCTATCGCCTGACCGATACCGACGGTCAGACCAGCGTTGCGATGGTGACCATCACCATCGCGCCGGGTGCTGGTTTGGACCTGGATGGAATCCCCCTTCATGTGGAAGAAACCCTGGCCACCATGTCTGCCTCCACCGGCAATGGTGGCAATAATGGCGACCTCAATGCCGATGGCAAACAGGACGGAACTCAAAACGCCTTGGCTACCTTGGCCTGGATCAAAACCGCCAACTTCGAAGCGGCGCTCAATGGGACACTGACCCGAGTTGAATCCATCATTTCACTCGAAGTGGCTTCGGTGGTCAGGGCAGATGGGTCAACTGATGCAGGAGATACTCAGTATCAGCTCTCCAACATCAAGGTAATTGCGCAAGACAGTGCTGCTGTGGGCGGCATGCTGGTCAACAACACCATTGATAAAAATGGTAGGACGATACAAGCACCTTGGGATCCGATTCAATTTACCGTGACACCTGTTGCGACTGATGCTGATGGTCATCTTGATGACTTGGACGCTGCACGCGACGGCACCCAAATCGTCGTCGCAATCGATATCTCGCGCGCCGGTATTAATGAGGGTGGATTTAACGCCTATCTGAAGTATGTCACGGCGGCTGCCATTCAATCGGCCAGTGAAAGGGGTGTTGCGCTCAATGATCTGGATGGCAACGCTATTACTCAGGCGGGTTGGTATGACTTTACCCAGCGCAAGGATGCCAGTGGCAAGCTTGTCGGCGACGGAGCGGTATTTATCGTCAAAAACGGCAAGATTGTCGGCATTCAGTTAACCCTGACTGACAACGCCTTTGGTGATGGCGACATGACAGTTGATAGGGTGTTTGATCCTGGCATGCCCGTGTTGCGCGTGGTGCCAGTACCCGTGTCTTTGGTCATACGAGCTCATCCATCGGTTTCGTCAACTGACCTGGATGGCTGGCAGGTGTCGGTACCTCTGTCGGACGACATGGATGCAGGCATACGCTTTCAGTATCCACCGTTTGACTCGACCTTGTTTGCGCTGGAGTCTCTGGCCGATCCAAAAAATGCACTTTATATTGAACCTGCGTCATGGAGTTGGATGCCCCCTGAGCAAGACCTTGACGGTGATGGGTTGAACGACAGTCCGTTTGGTCAAGACCAGTGGCAAGCGCTGGTGCTGCCGTCCGGGCATGCAGGTCTGCATGTGTTCCGGGGTATGGGAGACCAGTTTGCCCAGGCGGCAACCCTGAGTCGTTTTGCCGTCCCGACAGACGCCTTTGTGCATACCCAGTTGGATGCCGAGGTGTTTTTGACAGCTAGACTGGCTGATGGATCGGAACTGCCAGACTGGGTCAAATTCGACGCCAAATCTGGCGTGTTTGCTTTGAGTCCTCCAGATTCGTTCCGGGGTGAACTCAAGATCAAACTGTGGGCAAGAGACGCCCAAGGTCGCGAGGCGTCAACGCTATTCAGGCTGCAAGTGGGGGATAAGCGCACTGGACTGATCGGACGTTCAGGCTTGAGTGATCAGATTCGTGTGGTCTCACAGGGCCTGCCCGGCCATCGTGGCTACGCCGAATCTGCACCGGATTTGGCCTGGGCAATGCGCACCGAGGTGTTACATCCCGCACCGGCTGCACCTACAGTAGGTACCAGAGAGTAGCCAACTTGTCACAGCCATCTGAACGACCTTCCGACAGCGCCACTGGGCCTGTCAACCCGCTGCTGGTGCTGCTCGATTTGGCGCGTCGATCGCGTCAGGCTGGGTCGGCGCCTGAACTGGCTTTCATGCTTGTCAACGACAGCCATGCGCTGGCTGCTTACCGTCAGTCGGCGTTATGGATGTCGGATTCAGGCATTCAGTCGTTGTCGGGTGTGGTGCAGATAGAGGCAAACGCCCCGTATGCACAGTGGCTGGAGCGGGTGTGTGCCCATCTTTTGACCTTGCACACGGTGCCAGCGGCCGTGTCGGCGGTTGATTTGCCCGGCGAGTTGGCAGAGCAGTGGGCGCAGTGGTTGCCTGAGCATGGGCTGTGGCTGCCGTTTGCAGCCAATACAAGTCAGGCCTCGACCGGATCAAGAGCACGATGGCCGGGTGGGCTTTTGCTGGCGAGAGAATTACCCTGGACACCTCAGGAGATGACACTACTGGCCGAATGGATTGACATTTGGCATCATTCATGGCGAGGCTTGTTTCGGGCGCCGGTCTGGTCATGGAAGACCTGGCGCAGTTGGCTTCTCGGAAAATCCCGCGATGGTGGCGAAAAGTCCAGGTGGCGCAGAAGCCCATTGTTCTGGATCGGGCTGGTCATTCTGCTGCTGGTCTTTCCGGTGCGGCTGACCGTGCTGGCTCCGGGGGAACTGGTGCCCGCACATCCGTTGGTGATTCGGGCACCGCTGGACGGTGTGCTTGACACGTTTCATGTCGAGCCCAATCAAAGCGTTAAAAAGGGGCAACCACTGTTTGGTTTTGACGAAGCGCTCATCCAAAGCCGTCTGGAAGTCGCCCTACAAACCTTGGCTACCGCCGAAACCGAGTACCGCCAAACCAGCCAGCAAGCCTTGCTTGATGCCAAGTTCCGCACCCAACTGGCCATGCTCACTGGCAAGATTGAAGAAAAGCGCACCGAGGTGGCTTATTTGCGTGAGCAGTTACAACGATCACGTGTTTTGGCGCCGCAAGATGGGGTGGTTTTGTTTGACGATCCATCTGAGTGGATAGGGCGTCCGGTATCAGTGGGCGAGCGTATTTTGCGTCTGACTGCCACCACCGACACCGAGGTCGAGGTCTGGCTAGCGTTGGCAGATGCCATTGTGCTGGAGCCGGGTGCCAACGTGAATTTGTACCTGAACTCCAGTCCCTTGTCACCGGTAGCAGCCCGTATGCGTTACATGGCGCATGACGCAGTGTTGCGCCCCGATGGTGGCTATGCCTACCGGGTGCGTGCCAGTCTGGTAAACCCCACCATGCACCGGGTAGGATTAAAAGGCACTGCCAAGCTTCAGGGTGGATGGGTGCCATTGGTGTACTGGGTGCTGCGCCGACCGCTGGCATCAGTTCGCAGTACCTTGGGTTATTGACATCATGGCCTTGCCGCCCCTACGTGAAGAACTGGCGTTGTTGCCTGGCCCAACTACAGCCGACGGGCAGCCCGGCTGGACGCTGCATGATCCGGTGCGTAATCTGTTTTTTCGCATCGATTGGCGATTTTTTGAGGTGCTGAGACGCTGGAGCCTGGACGATCCGGCTGATATTGCAGCAGACATTCGCATTCACACCACCTTGAACACCGAACCCAAGGATGTAGAAACTGTGGCTCAGTTTTTGCAAAACAACCAGTTGGTTCGGCCGCAAGGCGCACAAAGCGCACAGCAGATGGCGCAACGACTTGAGAAAATGCACGGCAATGTCCTCAAATGGTTGCTGCATCATTATTTGTTTTTTCGGATACCTCTCTGGCAACCCGATGCCTGGCTTGGCCGGTGGCAGTCTGTGGCTGCCTGGTTCCTGTCGCCCACATTTCTGGTGTTGACGTTGGCTGCGTTTCTGTTGGGTATGACACAGGTAGCAAGACAGTGGGACACGTTCTCTGCCTCGCTTGTCGACACTTTCAATTGGGACGGCTTGACAGCGTACGGAGTTGCCCTGTTGATGGTCAAGTTGTTGCATGAATTGGGGCATGCCTTTATGGCCAAGCGACATGGTTGCCGTGTGCCCACCATGGGGGTCGCATTTTTGGTCATGTGGCCGGTGGCCTATACCGATACCAATGAAACCTGGCGGCTTACCAACCGTTACCAACGTTTGCAGGTGGCGTCTGCGGGTATTTTGACCGAACTGACGATTGCCGCCTGGGCCACCTTAGCCTGGGGTTTGCTGCCAGACGGTGCTTTACGATCTGCGGCTTTTGTTTTAGCCACCACCAGTTGGGTCGCGACGCTGGCGGTCAACGCCAGTCCGTTTTTTCGCTTTGATGGTTATTTCATTTTGTCGGACTGGCTCGATTGGCCCAATCTGCATGAGCGCAGCTTTGCCATGGCACGTTGGAAGTTGCGCGAAATCTTGTTCACACTGGGCGATGAGCCCCCTGAGTATTTGAAGCCAGGTGCGCAGCTTGCGTTGATTGGTTTTGCCTGGGCTACCTGGCTTTACCGGTTGGTGTTGTTTTTGGGTATCGCAGCGCTGGTCTACTACTTTTTCTTCAAGGCACTGGGGGTGTTGCTGTTTGCAGTGGAAATTGTCTGGTTTGTGCTTTGGCCACTGGGGCGCGAGCTTGAAGTGTGGCGCCAACGCTGGTCTGAGCTGCGGGCTCAGCGCCGCAGTCGGTGGAGTGCCTTGTGGCTGTTGATTTTGATGTCGCTGTTTTTGCTGCCCTGGCCAGGGCGCATTACAGCCAGCGCTCTGTTGCGTCCGTCCGAGATTTGGCCAGTTTTTGCGCCTTCGGGCGCACGGGTGGATGCATTGCCCTACCGGGAAGGCGACTTTGTACCAACGGATGCGGTGATGGTTGAACTGTATGTGCCAGACTTACAGATGCGTCGGCAAGCGATGTTGGCGCGGGTTGAGCAGTTGCGCTGGCAAGCCGCAGCATCGGGTGTTGAGACAGAGTCGCGCAGTCACTTGCTGGTCAATGAAAGCGCACTGCTTACTGCCCAATCTGAACTGCTGGGCCTGAACGCAGAGCTGCTGAACTATGCGCCACGTGCTCCGTTTGCTGGCAGATTGCGTGACATGGATCCTGATCTGCGCGTGGGTCAATGGCTGGGCCGTAAAGAGCAAATTGCCATGCTGGTGCGCGACGACGGACGTTGGCTAGTAGAAACCTGGCTCGATGAAGATGTGGTTCAGCGGGTGGCGGTAGGTGACGAGGCATTGTTTTTGGCCGATGGTCCGCAGCAACGAAGTCTGCGTCTGGCGGTCGTTGCGGTTGATCGCGATGCGTCGCGGGTACTTCCGCGTGGTGAACTGGCAGCTCAGTTTGGTGGCCATGTACTAACCCGTGAAAAGGACGGCCAACTGATACCGGAACGGGCAATGTACCGGGTTGCACTTGCGCTTGAATCGGGGCTGCCACCCAAGTGGTCTGGCCAGTCCTGGCGTGGCAAAGTCACGATTCACGCCCGCTGGGAATCTCCCGGCTGGCGGTATTTTCGCCAGGCACTGGCGGTGTTCATTAGGGAACTGGGCTTTTAACTGCTGGCGGTCGCTTCTCTAGACATCATGGTCGCCACTGGAGTAAATCAATAACAGGCGGCCGGTCTCCGATATCGTAGGTTGCACCCGAGGGCGTAGAGCTACATGCTGNNCGTCAGCAACCAAAGGAGACCGTCCACGCAAGAGATTAGCAAATTTCATATGGATTCGAAGGACCTGTTTTGGCGCGATGCGGCTGATAAATGCCAAATTTTCTTCAGCATATCTACACTGGTCAACGCAAGCACACAGTGCATTGCCACGGGCAACCACAGGTGCTGAAATCCTCAGTTCGTGGGACTCAACGTACTCCGATGCGATTTCAGGCGCATCTAGCACCAGTGTTCCCTTTCGCGTAATCACTTGAAGTGAATTTGGAATTGTGGACGCTCGCGGCTAAATCGGCGCTTTGTAACCACTTGCCCACCGAAGATATTCAACCTCGGTGGCTGGGTCATTATCAATGTTGGCAATGTCAGCAGCCAATGCCCGGTAGGTTGGGCTTGCTTAACTGGTCTGCCTCAGGGGGGCACCCATTCCATTAACCAATCAAAGCCACCGCCTTGATCTGCGCCCAAACCACCATGCCCGGCACCAGCCCCAGTTCGGATGCTGAGCGCTGTGTCAACCTGGCCAGTATGGGGGAGGTTCCCGCCATGAGACGCAACAAGGACAGGGCCGGGTGATTGTCCGTGGCCATCTCCTCCACCGTGGTGCGCAGGCAATTCTGGATGCTGATTCCGCTGACGGGCTGCAACGCAATGCTCACATCACGCGCCAGAATCCGCACCCGCGCTGCTTGGCCAAGGGCATGGCCACCGTCGCGCACCCACAGGCTGCCGCCAGGGAATTCGACGCGGGCCAAATGCCAAGTGGCATCTCGTTCAGCCACCACCGCTACCAGCACCACACCCACATCTTCACCGAGCTGAATCGGCAGGTCCAGGCGGGCCAGAGTTTCGGTCAACGGACCGGCGGCCACGGCGCGACCCGCATCCATGACCACCAGGTGGTCGGCCAGACGGGCGACTTCGTCTGGCGCGTGGCTGACGTAGACCACAGGGATGTCCAACTCCCGATGCAGGCGTTCTAGGTAGGGCAAGATCTCTAGTTTGCGCTTGAGGTCCAATGCGGCCAGCGGTTCGTCCATCAAAAGCAATCTCGGGCTAATAGCCAGTGCGCGGGCAATGCCAATGCGACTTCGTTCACCGCCCGACAGACGGTCTGGCTTGCGCTCAAGCAAGTGGCCAATGCCCAGCAGTTCAACGGCCTGATCCAGACTGGCCTGCTGCGCATTTGAGGAACGTCGCATGCCGTAGCGCAAGTTGCCCATCACTGTCAGATGAGGGAACAGGCTGGCCTCTTGAAACACGTATCCAAGGGGCCGATGGTGGGTGGCCAACCAGACTGCTGCACTGCCTGTATTGTCTTGCCACACGTCGCCATTCACCACCACGCGGCCCGGCATGGCACGCTCCAGCCCCGCGAGGCAACGCAGCAGCGTCGTTTTACCGGAACCCGAATGGCCAAAAAGCGCGGTGACACCACGCTTTGGCATGTCAAGGTCTACATCCAGGGTGAACCCTGGCCAGTCGAGTCTGAAACGGGCTTGAATGCCACCCACTTCATGCACCCTTGTTTGGCTTGGGCCGCCAGGCATAAATGGCAAGCAACACCAGGAAGGAGAAAACCAGCATCACCGCCGACAGGCGATGGGCATCCGAGTACTGCATCGCTTCCACATGGTCGTAAATCTGCACCGACGCGACACGGGTGACGCCCGGCAGGTTGCCGCCAATCATCAACACCACGCCAAATTCCCCCACGGTGTGGGCAAAAGTCAGCACCGAGGCGGTCATAAAACCCGGTAGCGCCAAAGGCACTCCCACGGTAAAGAAGGCATCCAACGGCGAGGCGCGCAACGTGGCTGCCACTTCCAGCGGGCGCTCGCCGATGGCTTCAAAGGCGGTCTGTAAGGGCTGCACCATGAAGGGCATTGAGTAAAACACCGAGGCCACCACCAGCCCCCAGAACGTGAAGGGCAGCAGCCCGATGCCCAACGTTTGGGTGAGCTGTCCCACCGGGCCATTGGGTCCCATGGCCAACAGCAGGTAGAAGCCCAGCACCGAAGGTGGCAGCACCAGCGGCATGGCCACCACCGCGCCAATCGGGCCTTTCCACCAAGCCTTGCTGCGCGCCAGCCACCAGGCGATCGGGGTACCCAGCACCAACAGGATCAGCGTGACAACGCCGGCCAGACGCACGGTCACCCAGATGGCTTGCAAATCACTGTAGGTTAAGGCCATCGTTGGATCTTACTTGCGCAGGGCTTCTGAGGGCAGCATAAAACCATAACCGACCAGCACCGAACGGGCGGCCTCACTGGCCATGAAGTCGGCAAACTGTTTGGCAATTGGGTTTCCTTTTGCCCGCTTGGTAATGACAAAGCCCTGGGTCAGTGGCGAGTGCAAGGCGTCCGGAATCAAGCCATAGCCCCCTTGGCTCGCCAGCTCGGGACTAACCGCCAGAGACAAGGCGATGAGACCGACCTGGGCGTTACCACTCTGGACGTACTGCGCCGTCTGGGCAATGTTCTCGCCGTAGACCAGCCGGGACTCTAGCTTGTCCCATAAGCCAACAGCGCGCAGGGCTTCCTCGGCCCGTTTGCCATAGGGTGCGTGTTTGGGGTTGGCAATGGCAATGCGGGTGATTTTGGGGTCAGTCAGGCTGCCAAGGGTCATACGGGCGGCATCCAAGCTGGTGCTCCACAGCACCAGGCGTCCGATGGCATAGGGCGTAACCTCCCCGCCCGCAAAGCCTGCTTTGGCCAACGCAATTGGAAAGGCGATGTCCGCTGAAAAGTAGATGTCGTAAGGGGCACCTTGCTGAATCTGGGTCTGGAACTTTCCTGAGGAGCCGTAAACCACTTCGATGGGGTTACCAGGATGGGAGGCCTTGAATGTGGTGACGATTTCATCCATGGCGAACTTCAGATCGGCCGCCGCTGCAATGGTGAGTTTCTCAGCACGGGCAGATAAGCCCAGCAACAGGACACAAGTGGCAGCGAGCCAGAGCAAGAAACGCGGGGTTTTCATGGGACGCTTATTCCTCGGGAGCGACACAATGGGCGTGCGCATCACACGTGCGGCGTGAAGAGGCAGAGTAAATATAAATGCCTTCCCCACAGCAGGAGTGCTGGTCGATGAATGTTTCCCACTTCATATCGGATGGGCTCGCTTTGGGGCTTGATAACGCATGCCGATTGTTATCCTGGCATCTCAATGGGCTGTCTCTCCCAGCCGCCCTTCACGGTAGTCCATCATTGCCTGACGAATCTCGTCCTGAGTGTTCATCACAAACGGCCCGTACTGAACAATAGGTTCATTGATTGGTTTGCCAGCAATCAACAGCAGTCGGGCATCGGTGCTGGCTTGAACGACAACACCATCGGAGAGCGGTTCATTGGCCAGGATGGCCATACGCTGTGTTGGTACGGCCCTGCCAGCGATGCTGACTTCACCCCGATACACATACACAAAGGCGTGATGGTCGGGCGGCATTGCCTGGTCAAAAAATGTGCCACTTGGCAGATGGATGTCAAGGTACAGGGCTTGGGTGGCATCGCGTGTCACCGCACCGGTGGTGCCATTGCTGTGGCCGGCAATCACCGTCACCTGCACGCCTTGGTTGGTGATGACCTTTGGCAAGTCATCCGCTTTGAAGTCCCGGTACCAGGGCGGGTTCATCTTGTCGCGTCCCGGCAGGTTCAACCACAACTGAAAGCCTTCCATCACCCCTTTTTCTTGTTGGGGAATTTCAGAATGGATCACGCCTTTGCCAGCGGTCATCCATTGAACCCCACCACTTTCCAGCAAGCCTTCATGACCGGCGCTGTCGCGGTGCAGCATGCGCCCGGCCAGCATGTAAGTGATGGTTTCAAACCCACGGTGTGGATGGTCAGGGAAACCGGCAATGTAGTCATCGGCTTTGTCACTGCCAAAGGCGTCCAGCATCAGGAAGGGATCCAGACGCTGCTGCAAGTCCTGGGTCAGTACGCGCGTGAGTTTGACACCAGCCCCGTCGGAGGTGGCCTGACCGGCCACCAGCCGCTCGACGGTTCGGGATTGCAAAATGGTCTGCTGAGGTAGGGTGTTTGGCATGGGCAGGTCCTTCCGTGATGCGAGGTTCTGACAGGCACTGTAGTTCAACAACAGCAAATAGGTGTCGATGGGTTCATTTTTTGACAGCAACTTCGCTGTGAGGCATGCTTCTTGGCAGCAGACCTTGCCGCGTTGGCCGCGTCCTTTTGTTGTGGACTGGCCTGTGTTTGGCTAGTTCGGTATTGCTTCACGTAATCGCTTGCGTATTGCGCGGAATCATGGATGATTCGTGGCCACTTCAAACCCACTGCGTGAACGCCTCATGAATCCAGCCCTGATCTGCTTGGCCCGCCATGGTGAAACGGATTGGAACAAGCGCGGCATTTTGCAAGGCTGGACCGATGTGCCGATCAATGACCTGGGTCGCCAACAAGCCCAAGCAATGGCGCAAGCCTATGCCCAGGCAGGTTTTCATGCGGTTTGGTCAAGCCCACTGGTGCGCGCATTTGAAACAGCCCAGATCATTGCAGCAACCCTGCAGCTACCGCCACCCCGGATGCATGAGGGCTTGAAGGAAAGGCACTTCGGTGCGATTCAGGGGATCCCTAAGGACGAACTGGCAGAACACAACCCGGCGCAACTGGCGCAGATTCTGCGGCGCAATCCTGCAGCACAGTTTGTGGGTGGTGAATCGATGGATGATTTTGCAGACCGGGTGCTAGGTGCAGTGATAGACATAGGGGGTGGGCACCCAAACCAAAGGGTGCTGGTGGTCACACATGGCTGGGTGCTGGACATTCTGAACCGCCATGTGGCCGCCTTGCCCAGGCATGCGGTACTGCCGGAGAAGCCCAAAAACGGAGAGAGCGTGTGTGTGCGGGTGGAAGACCAAGTGATATCTGATGCCAGACAATTTTTGGATGGGCAGTAAACCCCGTGCTTTTATGAAAAGCTGGGACTCAGACCGATGCTACGCCAAAACTGTTTACAAATCGCGAGGTGACCGATGTCCCTTGCGCATCGTGGCACTGCTCAACAAACTCAACACCTTTGCGTCCCAACCGAACAATGCTGCAAGCGCGCGTACCGTACTCTTTCATGGCAACAAATGGGGAAGACAGCGCACGTTCCCAGTCCAAACCTATGCCGGTGTCCGGCAATTGATCATCGGGTGCGGCGGCTCTGTCCTGTAGGACATCTAGCAATGCCGCTTCGTCGGTTGCGGTTGACTCGACCAGTGCGCGAAAGCGCGCCTTCAAACGAAGCAACTTTGGCCAGGGCGTTTCAAAATCAGCGTTGGATACGCTGCCGACGCCAGGCGGGACTAAAAATGCACTCGCTCTGCGGCTCTCAAAACCCAATAGGTGCTGACCGTCGAACACCAGCAAGTTAAACGGGTTGTAGTCAGACACATTGACGGCCAGCTGATTCAGAAAACTCGTGGCGGATGCATCACACTGTAAAAAGGATGTCACCAGTTCACCCCTCGAGCGCGGGTTGGGGTGCATCATTTTTGGATCACGGTAGTTGGTCAGCACCGCCAATCTGCCACTTGCGCCCACACCCAGCCAAGTGCCACCGGCTTGAAGGTCCTTCCCTGCCAGAACACGATGGTTTGGCCACCAGTGCAGTGACCGCGTGGGGCGTGCATAAAACTCGTCCCGGTTGCCAATCAGAAGCAGGGGTGTCTCGCTCTGCGGTTGCCAGTTCCAAGCAACTAGGCACATTTGAAATTCATCGAAGTAACTTGGTTGAGGGGTGCGCCAAGCTTGTCATACCGTCGAGCAAGCACCTGTGTGGAACGAGCCTGCGCATTGGCCAGCGTTCAGAACCACATGTCTCGAATGCATCGGGCATCGCGAGGCAGGTCCTCCCACTTGTCGAGCCCATCGAAGTGGTCAATCGGCAGGTGGGCAATGGGTTCTGGCTCTGTCAGGCGCAGGTTGACCGCAATGCGTCGTCGGCCCTGCTCGTCTGGTTCCAGTGACCGCCAGTAGGCCACGCAGCCGCATTTTTGGCAAAAGTGAAACCCAATGGAGTCTCCCCGGACGTAGGCCGTGGTTGGACCAGAAACCTGAATGTCCTCTGCCTCGTACCCATAAGCCCAAAGCACACCATACCGGCGACAAACCGTGCAGTTGCATGCGGTCGCCGATTCCGGCATTCCCTGGAGCGTCCATTGAACCGATCCGCAGTGGCATGAGCCTTCAATCATGGCTACCTCTCCCGATTGGCAGTTGAGTCAATTGGCACCTAGAAAAACTGCCCGTGACGGTCAGACTTTGAATGGGTGACATTCCAAAATGTACCGGAAATCATTGCACAGCGATTGAATGTTGGTGCCAGTCTGATTGAAACCTTCTTGTTTGTCAGCCTGGAGCTGCATCTGGTATCAAGGCGTGGCTGATCTCTTGTGGGGCATCGATTGTTGCTATAGTTATAAAAGCGCATTGAGCAATAAATACAATGGCTACAGCGTCAAAAGTCCTATAAGTTTCTGAAAGGCGTCATTGCCACAAAGCCCGAGTGGGGCGACCCGTGGGCCGTTGTGGTCTATCCTCGGCCGTCGCCGCCTTGTGGCGTCAACGCTTTTTCGGGAGATTTCCATGACGCTTGTGTTGCCCGATGCAGTGAAGCCGGATTTGGGTGGTGCCAGTTTGAGCGACAAATACACGCTGCAATTCGGGCGTGCCTTCATGAGTGGTGTGCAGGCTTTGGTGCGGCTGCCCATGATGCAGCGTCAGCGCGACGCCATGGCAGGTTTGAACACCGCGGGGTTCATCAGTGGTTACCGTGGCTCACCTTTGGGCGGGTATGACCAGGCACTGGTCGCCGCTCGGGCACACCTTGAGCGCGAGCACATCGTGTTCCAGCCGGGCGTCAATGAAGAACTGGCGGCCACCGCCGTGTGGGGTACCCAGCAGCTGGACCTGTACCCGCAGACCAAAAAGTACGACGGTGTGTTTGGCATTTGGTACGGCAAAGGGCCAGGCGTGGACCGCAGCTCGGATGTGTTCAAACATGCCAATCTGGCGGGCACTGCCCGGCATGGTGGCGTGGTGGCGGTGGCGGGGGATGACCACATCAGCAAAAGCTCGACCGCAGCGCATCAAAGTGACCACATCTTCAAAGCCTGTGGTCTGCCGGTGTTTTTCCCGTCAGACGTGCAGGGCATTCTGGACATGGGCTTGCATGCGATTGCGCTGAGTCGCTTCTCAGGTGTCTGGGCGGGCATGAAAACCATCCAGGAAGTGGTGGAGTCGAGCAGTTCGGTGCTGGTGGACCCGAGCCGGGTCAAGATCGTGATGCCAGAAGATTTTCAGATGCCGCCCGGTGGTGTGCACATCCGTTGGCCAGACCCGGCACTGGACCAGGAAGCCCGGCTGATGGACCACAAGTGGTACGCAGCGCTTGCCTATGTGAGAGCAAACAAGCTCAACCATAACGTGATTGCCAGCGCGCATGACCGTTTTGGCATCATTGCCAGTGGCAAAGCCTTTAACGACACCCGGCAAGCGCTGCATGACTTGGGTCTGGACGATTCAACTTGCCAACGCCTGGGCATACGGTTGCATAAGGTCAATGTGGTCTGGCCGCTGGAGGCCACCATTACCCGCGACTTTGCCCAAGGTCTGCAAGAAATTCTGGTGGTGGAAGAAAAACGCCAGGTGATTGAGTACCAGCTCAAGGAAGAGTTGTACAACTGGCGCGCCGACGTGCGCCCAGCGGTGGTGGGTAAGTTTGGCGACGACCACACAGAGGATGGCGGCGGCGAGTGGAGCCACCCCAACCCAAGCTGCAACTGGTTGCTGCGCGCCAAAGCCGATCTGAGCCCGGCCTTGGTGGCCAAAGCCATTGCCCAGCGCCTGAAGAAACTGGGCGTGCCCGACGACGTGGCGGCGCGCATGGATAAGTACCTGGACCTGCTGGCGGCCAAGGAACGTACTGCGCTCATCGTCACCGCAAGCACCGGTGAGCGCACGCCCTGGTTTTGCAGTGGCTGCCCGCACAACACCAGCACCCGTGTACCTGAAGGCTCGCGGGCCTTGGCTGGCATTGGCTGCCATTTCATGTCGGTCTGGATGGACCGCAGCACCAGCACCTTCAGCCAAATGGGCGGCGAGGGCGTAGCTTGGGTCGGTCAGCAGCCGTTCACCACCGACACCCATGTGTTTGCCAATCTGGGTGATGGCACCTACTTTCACAGTGGTTTGCTGGCCATTCGCCAAAGCATTGCGGCCGGGGTCAACATCACTTACAAAATTCTCTACAACGATGCGGTGGCCATGACCGGCGGGCAGCGTGTGGGTGAACGCGCTGAAGGGCACAGCGTGCTGCAAATCATGGCCAGTCTGACCGCCGAAGGCGTGAGCAAGCTGGTGATCGTGACTGACGAGCCGCAGAAGTACGCCGCTGTACCGCTGTTGCCGGGGGTGGAAGTGCTGCATCGCGACGAGTTGGACCGCATCCAGCGCGAGTTCCGCGAGATCAAAGGCACCACGGCCATCATCTACGACCAGATGTGTGCCACCGAAAAACGCCGCAAACGCAAGCGCGGCAGTTTGACTGAACCGGATGAGCGCATCGTCATCAATGAATTGGTGTGTGAGGGCTGTGGGGACTGTGGCGAGCAGAGCAATTGCCTGAGTATCGAGCCGCTTGAGACCGAGTTTGGCCGCAAGCGCCGCATCAATCAAAGCACCTGCAACAAGGATGTCAGTTGCGTCAAAGGCTTTTGTCCAAGTTTTGTGACTGTTAAGGGAGGCCAACTCAAAAAACCGAAAAATGACCGGCAGGTTCGTCTTGATGCCTTGCCGGATTTACCGCAACCTGAGTTGCCACAGACCGGTACCGCCTGGGGCATTGTGGTTGGCGGGGTGGGTGGCACCGGTGTCATCACCATTGGGCAGTTGCTGGGCATGGCGGCCCATTTAGAGGGGAAGGGCGTCGTGACCCAGGATGCAGGCGGTCTGGCACAAAAAGGGGGGGCAACCTGGAGCCACATCCAGATTGCCAATTCCCCTGAATTGATTTACACCAGTAAGGTGGACGTCGCCAAGGCCGACTTGGTCATCGGCTGTGATGCCATCGTCGCGGCCAGTAAAGCCACGCTTGCAGTGATGCAACTTGGGCGGACCTTTGTCGCGCTCAACACCCATGCCACACCCACGGCCGTCTTTGTGCACAACACCCAGTGGCAATTCCCCGCGGGTGGCTGTGAGGCGGCTTTGGCTGCATCCGTTGGCACAGAGCGCCTGGGCGCGTTGGATGCCGAGCACATCGCAGTGGCGGCGCTGGGGGATTCCATTTTCACCAATCCGTTGCTGCTGGGTTATGCCTGGCAAAAAGGGCGTGTGCCACTGTCGCATGCGGCGCTGATGCGTGCCATGGATCTCAATGGCGTTCAGGTGAAAAACAACCAATTGGCCTTTGAATGGGGGCGCCACTGTGCGCATCATCTGGACCAAGTTCAGGCCGCATTGCAGGTGCAGCAAGTGATAAAGCTGGTCAAAAACCCCTCGGTAGCCGAGGTGCTTGCCAAACGTGTGGCCTACCTGAACGCCTACCAAAATGCAGCCTATGCCCAGCGCTACCAGGCGCTGGTGCTGCAGGTGAAAGAGGTGGAGTCCGCGTGGGGTAAAACCCGTTTGACCGAAGCGGTGGCGCATAACCTGTTTAAGCTGATGGCCTACAAAGATGAGTATGAGGTGGCGAGGCTGTATTCAGATGGGTCATTTGCCCAAAAAATTGCGGCGGAATTTGAGGGAGATGTGCAACTGCACTTTCACCTGGCGCCGCCTTTGCTGGCCAAAACCAATGCGCAGGGGCATTTGGTCAAACAGCGCTTTGGCCCCTGGATGATGGTGGCCTGCAAGCAACTGGCCAAGCTGAAGGCGCTGCGTGGCACTTGGCTGGATCCGTTTGGCCAAACTAGCGAGCGCAAACAGGAACGCGCGCTGATTGATAAATACCANNCGGTCAATCGGGTTCTGACAAGCGACCCGCACCCTGATTTTGTGGCCAGGCCAGCCGCTTACAATGTCGCGCTGCCTCGTGTGCGGTCTGCCCGTTCACGAGGTGTCTTTTTTTACTGATTGATTTTTCTGGAGTTAGCCGTGTTTATTTCCTCTGCCATGGCCCAAACCGCCCCCGCTGCTGCCGCTGGCGGCGATATGCAATCCAGCCTGATGGGCATGTTGCCATTGGTGTTGATGTTTGTGGTGCTGTATTTTGTGATGATCCGCCCACAGATGAAGAAGGCCAAAGAGCACAAAGCCATGGTTGACGCACTTGCCAAAGGCGATGAAATCATCACCCAGGGTGGCCTGCTGGGCAAGGTCAGCAAATTGGGCGATAGCTTTGTCGGTATCGAACTGGCCGCCGGTGTAGAGGTTCAGATGCAGCGCAGTGCTGTGATCCAGGTGTTGCCCAAAGGCACCATCAAATAAGCGTTTCGCTTTCGTCGGCGCTTGCCGGCTTTTTGCAGTTTGAAGGGCGATCATGAATCGTTACCCGGTTTGGAAATACGTGGTCATTGCGCTGGCAATGGTGGTCGGCGCCTTGTATGCGTTGCCCAATTTATTCGGTGAATCGCCAGCGGTTCAAGTGTCGTCCAGCAAACCCCTGGTCAAGGTGGACGCAAGCACGCTCGCCCGAGTGGAACTGGCCCTTAAAGAGGCCAAGCTCAACGCGGATTTGATCGCGCTGGAGGGGACTTCCATCAAGGCCAGGTTTGTCACCACCGACGATCAGCTCAAAGCCAAGGATGCCCTACAAAAAGCATTGAATGCTGATCCGGCCAATGCCGCCTATGTGGTGGCGCTCAATTTGCAGTCGCGTTCTCCCGCCTGGCTCAGTGCCATGCACGCGGCCCCCATGTATCTGGGGCTGGATTTGCGTGGTGGTGTGCACTTCATGCTGCAAGTGGACATGCAAGCCGCCTTGACCAAACGCGCCGAGTCCTTGGCGGGTGATCTGCGCACCAGCCTGCGCGAGAAAAATGTGCGTCATGGCGGCATTGCCCGCAATGGTCAAACCATTGAATTGCGTGTGCGCGACGCCGCCACACTGGACGCAGCCAAAGCGGTGTTGCAAGACCAGTTCCCTGACTTGCAAACTGTGGACGCGCCAGAAGGCACCGAGATCAAGCTCACCGCATCCATCAAGCCCGAAGCCGCCCGGCGGGTGCAGGCGCAAGCCCTCAAGCAGAACATCACCACCTTGCACAACCGAATCAACGAACTGGGTGTGGCCGAGCCAGTGATTCAACAGCAAGGCTTGGACCGCATCGTGGTGCAGTTGCCAGGTGTGCAAGACACGGCCAAGGCCAAAGACATTTTGGGTCGCA